>JAFAIW010000054.1 GCA_019236495.1 Vulcanimicrobiota bacterium
TTGCATTGCCCCCGGTGCGACCGTTCGGGAGCGACGTCCGCCTTGCGACGTTGCGGTACGAGCGTTTCTCGCTTGGCGGAATCGTGCGCGACTACGTTGACGCGATCGTTGCGAGCGACGCGGGATTCCATTGCATTCCATTCATCGAATATCACGACGGCACGCTGGTCGTCCCCGCGCCGATGTTCGCATACGGGGGAGTGCTAGACCCGATCCTCGATGCGATCCTGCGCCGGCTGCAAGCACGCGGACTTGGCGACGGGGCCCCGTTCTTCGAATTGCTCGATCAAACGTCGCAGGAGCGGCTCGGCCAACTGGAGCGGTTCTTCCCGGATCTTCCCGGCATCGCACCGTACGTCGTACTTTCCACGACGTGGTACCGTTACGCCAGCGCGCTTCGCGCCGGAGTCGAGCGCCGCGTCATTGACGCGCGTCCCCGCTTGGGGTACGGCACGTCGCTTCTGGCACGATACGTTCGCGAGACGGTCGCTCTCGAAGCGGATCCATCCGTACGCGAATTTGCTTCGTGGTTTGGGTTTCATGCGATGTCACCGTCCGCGACGATTGGAGCGGACGACGTCGTTCTCGCGCTTGGAACGAACTCCGCGGATCTGGCGGCCGCACAGCAAGCCGCGCGCGACGCCGGTGGTCTCGTCTTGAGTTCGCCGCACGATGATGGACGCGCCGAACTCGAGCGACTGGGCCGGCGCGGCGAGCCGCTCGTGCGGCTCGGTTCGGAGGGGACGGGGACCGTCGACGAAACGATCGCGTTTTCCGGATTCGCACATGATGCGTCTCCACCGAAAGCCGTCCGTTCGGAGCCTGCCGTGGTGAGTGATGCGCCGCTGACGTTGCACGTGGCACTGCGCCCATCGGCGGCCGATGTTCCGGGCGGCGATGCGGTGCAAGTGCAGGCGTTGGCAGGCGCGCTTCGCCGTCTCGGACATCGCGTGGAGGTAACGACGCAACGGAGGCTGCCGGCGGGCGGCGCGGATGCGGTGCTGTTGACGAACTTGACGGTTCCCGCGGAAACTCTGGAACAAACCGAATCCGTTCGGGACTTCGACGGTCCGGTGATGTTGATGCCGATTTTCATGGATCACGGCGACGAAGCGGCGTGGGGCCTCAATGCCGCGATGGCATGTTTCGGAAACGCTCACGATGCAGCGACGTTGGACGGTCTCCTCGGACAAATGGCCGCTCGTTCCATGTCCGTCAATACGATGAAGCCGCCGCCATATCGCAACGATCTCGTCCCCAACTACGAAGACCAGCAACGACGCATCCTCAGTCTGGTGGACTACTTGTTGCCCAATGCCGTCAGTGAAATGCATCGTATCTACCGATATCTCGACAGTCGCGTGCCGTCTTCAGTCGTGCCGCCGGCCACGGACGCGCGCACCTACCCAAAGCAGGCGGGTGAAGGGTTTACGGAGCGGTACGGGCTTCGAGGATTCGTGCTGGCCACCGGGCGGATCGAGCCGCGGAAGAACCATCTCATGCTGATGGAAGCGATGCGCCGCACCCCCCAGCGCACCTTGGTCATCATTGGACGGAATCACGAACCACTCTACGGCGCAATTTTCCAAATGTGCCGGACGGCCAATACGATCGTCTTGCCGCCGCTGCCCGAGGAGGAGCTGGCGGGTGCGTACGCGGCGGCGCGCGTCGTCGCACAGCCCAGCTGGGACGAAGTCGTCAGCCTTTCGACGCTCAACGCGGCTGCGTGCGAGGCCGCGCTTGCGCTGACGCGCAACAGCTACGAGCACGAATATATTCGCGACGATGCGTTCTACTGTGATCCCGGCAGCGTCGAGAGCATCGCGCGAGCGATCGATCTGGCCTGGAACACCTACGAATCGCGCGCCGAGCGACGCGCGCAGCTCGCAGCCCGCGTTCGGCGCGACTACACATGGGACGAAGCGGCGAAGGCGGTGGAACGGGCGGTGCGGCGCGCGATGGAATACAATCCGCGTGGTGCTGTGCGGTTGCGCGACCGACGGCAAGCCGGCTCACGGACGTGATCCGATTTCACGACAAATACGAACGCGCGACTGCACCGCTCGACGCAACGCTCTCGGGCGCGTCGCTCATCGCGGTGAGGATCGACAACGATGCGATGTGGCTCGGCAGCGGCAAACCCCAGGCGGGCGAAGAGTGGTTTGCGCACGCGACCATCGCGAACGACGAGCGCATCGGCTGCCTTGGATTCATTCGATTTGACGGCGATCAGTTCGTCTTCCCGCGTGCCGCGGCAGTGCTCGGCAAAACGTATCTCGAGACTCTGGCGGCAGGGATGCGCGAGCGCGGGGTAGCGCCGGGTGACGTTCGCACCTTTCGGTTCGGCGCGCATCCCCTGCTGGACGAGATCCCGGAAAACGTCGTGGTCCCTTCGCTGGCCGCGTTTCCGACGCTGTGGTTGGAGCTCGACCGGTATGCGACGGTTGCCGCGCGCGCGGCGGGGCGGCGCGTGCTCGAGCTCTCGGCTCGCTCCGGTTATGGAGCCTCGACGATTGCAGATTTGGCCGCGTCGTATGCGTGCGATTACGACGACGACGTGACGCGGAACGTCGCACGCGCTCTGCGATGTTTCGAGCCGTCAATGGCGGATGGAGGACCATACGATCTCGTCGTCGCCTTAGGGGTTGCGCCGTCGCGTGTGGCGGAAGTCGTTGCTCGTGCGAGCGAGCGGCTTGCAGAAGGCGGGCAGCTCGCGATCAGCTCGGGGGGCTCTGCGGGAAAAGCAGCGCTCGAGGCATGCGGATTTTCGGTCCGGCAATTGCCGGTGACGGCGTACCCGATGCTCTACGACGAGTTCGTCGCGATTCGCGAGACCGAGCCGTCGTATTCCATCCCTGCCGGGGGCGTGCGCGCCTCGGTCGCTGCGCGCGCGCTCGCCGTCGCGCTTTTCTTGCGTCCAAGCAGCAAGCACATTTTCGGTGGCGATGTCGTGCAAGTCCGCGAAACGGCAAAAGCCTTGCGCGAGCGCGGCCACCGCGTGGATGTCATTGCCGAATGGTCCGCCGACGTCGCGCAGTTCGATATCGTACATCTCAGCGGAATAACCGTAGTCGAAGAAACGATCGTTCAGGCGAAAAACGTCGCCTCGTTCGAAGGGCCGATCGTCTTCATGCCGATCTTTGCCGATCATTGCGACGAAGCATCGTGGGGAATGCGTACGTCGATTTATCCGTTCTTGGCGACGAAAGACGACGCGCAATTGAAGCACTATCTCGAATTCCTTACGGCGCGCCGCATGGGGTCCGATGCGACACCGGCGCCGCCGGCTCGCGCCGAGCAAACGTTGAATTACACCGCAGCGCAGATCGAGGTGATGCGCTACGTCGACTACATCGTCGCAAATGCTTGGAGCGAGGTGCACCGTCTGTATCGTTACCTCACGCCCGAGGTACCGTTTTCTCTGGCGCCGTCCTGCGTCAATACCGACATCTACTCGCCGGCGGCGCGCGAAGCATTTGTATCGCGCTTTCAAATGCAAGATTTCGTCTTGCTCGCCGGGAGAATAGAAAACCGGAAAAATCAACTGCTCTTTTTTGAAGCCGTCCGGCAAAAGCCGGAACGCCCGGTCGTTTGCATCGGCAAAGCCTACGAGCCGGTGTATGCATGGCTCGTGCGTTCTCGCTGGCCGCGCAACGTCGTCATCCTGCCGGAAGTGACCGAACCTGAGCTGGCGGGAGCATTTGCCGCCGCCCGCGTGGTTGCAATTCCAAGCTGGGACGAAGTCGTGAGCCTGACCGCGCTCAATTCTGCGGTGTGTGAGGCCGCGCTGGTGCTGACGCGCAATGCCTATGAGCACGAATACATCGGCGATATGGGCGAATATTGCGATCCGGGCGATCCACAAAGCATGGCCGACGCGATAGACCGCGCCTGGGATGGTTATGCCGTTCGCGCGCAGCGTCGCGCAGAGTTGGCCACCCATTTGCGGCGGACGTGTACTTGGGAAGCGGCGGCGGCCGCCACCGAAGCTGCGTATTATCGCGTCCTCGCCTCAAATCCGCGAGGCGAAGAGCGTCTCCGCCGCGTAGCCCTGGCACGTTGAAGGAGCGCAATACGGTATGAAGGTGGTGATTCTAGCGGGGGGACTCGGCACGCGCCTTGCCGAGGAAACGGAGCTAAAGCCGAAACCGATGGTCGAGATCGGCGGCTACCCGATGCTGTGGCACATCATGAATATTTACGCCGCCGCAGGGTTTACGGAATTCGTGATCGCTCTCGGGTACAAGGGCGACATCATCAAAGACTATTTCTTGAATTTTCACGCGCGAAACTCCGACCTGGTCGTCGAGCTCGGAAAGAATCGCGTTCGTTACGGCACGCGGCGGGTCCCGGAATGGACGGTCCATCTCGTCGATACGGGGCTCGACACGTTGACCGGCGGCCGCATTCTCGCGCTTCGCGAGGTGCTCGGTGGCGAGCGCTTCATGGTGACCTACGGCGATGGCCTCGCGCGAATCGATGTCCGGGATTTGCTGACGTTTCACGAACGGGCCGGAAAGACCGCGACGCTCACGGCGGTGCGGCCCGCCGCCCGTTTCGGTAGCCTTCAACTCGATGAATCGCAAATCGTGAAGAGCTTCCTGGAGAAGCCCCAGATGGGTGAGGGGTGGATCAACGGAGGCTTTTTCGTGTTCGAGCCGGCGATCTTCGACTATATCACGAATCGCTTTACGCCACTGGAACGGGCGCCGTTGGAGCGTCTCGCAGCCAAATCGGAATTGGCTGCATATCCGCTCGAGGGATTTTGGCAACCCATGGATACGTTGCGCGAAAAACGGCTGCTCGAGGAGTTGTGGCAGAGCGGCAACGCTCCGTGGAAAGTGTGGAACGAGTAGCGCACGGCCGCCGGGCGTTCGGAGCGCGGGCGGCGAGCTGGGCGCAACGTTTCGATCCTGATTTCGAGATCTGCGCCGTCGACGAAGGTGGCCTAGCGGCGGGACTGCGCGACGTCGTCGTGCGCCGCCGGGACGATGTGGCGCACTACGCCACGATCCTGCTTCCGCATCCGCGCGTCTACGCGTTGGAAAAAGTGCTGGGCGTCGTTATGCCTATGGCAAAAGATCTCGACGATTTGCTCAGGCATCTCGACCTCTTCAAAGTTAACGGATTGCGCTTCAACGATCAGCCGCAAGCGGCGTTCACGCGCTTGCCGGCCGGCACCGAGGAAGTAGCGGGTGCGATTCTCAAGACCGCGGATCGCGTGCTGTTTCGTTCGTGGGCGGAACAAGCGCGTATTGAAGAATTGCTGCGCTGGCGCTGGCCGGATGGCGTCGTCGCGAGCCCGACCGATGCGCAACGATCTTACGTCCCTACCGGCGCCTGGGCGACGGAGGGGTCGTACGTGGCGCTGTGGGCAGGGGACGCACCGGCCGCCATCGCCGTCCTTGCCGGCATTGCGACGCAAGAGATCGGCATCACGGTCTATGTGATCTCCGATCGTATTTCCGGTGCGAATGTCGTACCGACGCGCGTTGCGGGAGACGTGCTGGCGGGGGCCGCCGCGATCGTCGACCTCAGCGTCGACGATCCGAGCGTCGCGCTCGACTTCGTACGTTTCAACGTACCGGTCGTCGTGACGTCGACCTCGGGCGCAGCCGAGCTTCTGGACGGTGCGGGTGTCTGCGACCCGTGGGATTACGAAAGCGTGCGCTCAACGCTGCTCAAAGCCGTCCTGTTGCCGCCGCCCTCGCCGCGCCCCGAAGCACGCGCGCGACTTGCGCTCGCGCGGCCCCAACCTCGAATTGTCCCAACAACCGGTCCGCTCGTGAGCGTCGTGGTAACGACGTTTGAGCGGTCAGAAACACTCGCGCTTGCCTTGACGAGCATCGCGCGTCAAACGTACCGTAACGTCGAGGCGGTCGTGGTGAATGACGGCGGTCCGCCGGTCGACGACGTCGTTGCGCGCTTTCCACAGGCGCGGTGCATCAATCGCGAGGTGAACGGCGGTCCGGCGGCCACCCGAAACAGCGGCATAAAGGTCGCTCAAGGGAAGTACATCTGTTTTCTCGACGACGATGACGAGCTGTTTCCCGATCATGTTGCGCACTTCGTTCAAGCGATGGAGCGCGCGGGTGCCGGTTTTGCGCACTGCATGGCGCTCACCCAGTTCCATGAGCCGCTTGATGACGACCGGGTGCGGGTGGTGTCGTATAAAATGGAAATGGATCGTACCCCGACGCTCGTCGACCTGCTCATAAACAACTATGCGGCTCCATTGACGTTCTTCATGCGCACCTCGGTTTTTGAAGAGTGCGGTCTGTTCACCGAGCGCGACGTGCTTGGGTCGACGGAAGATCTAGAAATGTGGATCCGGATCGCCAAACGATATCCGCTCTTAGACCTGAGTCGCGTGGGCGCGTTGTACACGCGAAGAACGGACAAGACGACGATGTCGCACAGACTGCGAGAACGCCGCCTCGACTCGTTTTCAAAGATCTACGCCTGGCATCCGGTCACGGGGCGTCCGATCCTCGAAGAGCGCAGGAAAGGTATGCTCGAGCAGTGGCGTCAGATGGGCGGCGTCTACACGAGCACCCCCGTGTTTCTGTATGAAATCGGTGAAGTTCTCGCGCTCCGCGAGCCGCAGGAAGCTCCCCCGCTGGAGAACGGCCATCTCGCGGACGATGATTAAGGAGGTCCGTCGCCGGGCTCGACGGCGGGGTCACGAGGAGGGCACATGGGTCACCGGGTCATGATCATCGGCGGCGACGGCTATTGCGGCTGGGCAACCGCGCTCTATCTGTCGGCTCGCGGCTACGAAGTCGCCATTTACGACAGCTTGGTGCGCCGGCATTGGGATAACCAGTTGCATCATCAGACGCTGACGCCGATCGCGCCCATTCATCGGCGAATCGAGCGCTGGCACGCCCTCTCGCATCACGACATCCAATTATTCGTTGAAGACGTCTGCGACTACGTGGCGCTCACGAGAGCCTTTCGTGAGTTTGGGCCCGACAGCGTCGTGCACTTTGGAGAGCAGCGCTCGGCCCCGTTTTCGATGCTCGATCGCGAGCGTGCGGTTGAAACGCAGGTCAAGAACGTGGCGGGAACGCTCAACATCTTGTTTGCGATTCGCGACCACGCACCCGAGGCACACTTGGTGAAGCTCGGAACGATGGGCGAATATGGAACGCCCAACATCGATATAGAAGAAGGCTACATCACGATCGAGCACAACGGGCGAAAGGAAACGGTCCTCTATCCCAAGCAGCCCGGCTCGTTCTACCACCTCAGCAAAGTGCACGACAGTCACAACATCGCGTTTGCGACAAAGATTTGGGGCCTGCGTGCGACCGATTTGAACCAGGGTGTCGTCTACGGGATGACCGAGGAAACGCTCGACGACGAATTGCTCGTCAATCGCTTCGACTATGACGAAATCTTTGGTACGGCGCTCAACCGTTTTTGCGTCCAAGCCGCCATCGGTCATCCATTGACGGTGTACGGACGTGGTGGGCAGACGCGCGGGTTCCTAGACATTCGCGACACCGTGAAATGCATGGAACTCGCAGTCGCGAACCCGGCGAACGCCGGCGAGTTCCGTGTGTTCAATCAGTTCACTGAGATGTTCAGCGTCCGGGATTTGGCGCGGATCGTCAAGGATGCCGGCAACGCTCGTGGCCTGGACGTAGAGATTCAAGAAGTCAGCAATCCACGCGTCGAGCTGGAAGAACACTACTTCAACGCAAAAAATACGA
>JAFAIW010000206.1 GCA_019236495.1 Vulcanimicrobiota bacterium
CGAAGTGGGGGGCGCGGAGGCTAGGCCGGGCGGCTGGAATTCTCGCGTTACGTGGGTGCGGGCGATGGATTTCCGATTTCCAATATTGGTGACGGAGTCGGCGAAGGTGTCGGCGACGGCGTTGGTGCCGGCGTATAACACGCGCTCGCTTCCATCTCGATGTGCACGTGTGCGCGCGGTGCGGGCGTCGTGACCGGAGTGGGCGTCGGCGCGGGCGAGGGCGTTTCCGGCCCGATATACACGATCGGCGTGGTCGTCGGACACGGGGCTGGTGCGTCGTAGATGTGCTCGGTGAATCCTTTGGCCATTTGGCCGCGCATCAGCTTTCCGAAATACGTCGTTCCAAACTTGCTTTCCAGTTGAAGGTAGTAAAACGCCGCGCGGTCCTGTTCGTACGGCATCCAGATCTTTGAGAAAAGTTGCCCCATCAAGAAAAGCGAGCGCGCCAGCTGCGGATCGCCCGGGTATTTGTGCTCCCAGTCGAGCAACGCATTCTCGGCCAGAAGCGCGGAACTCACGACCGACGGGTCAACGGTATGATCGCCCGCTCGAATAGCATCGTCGTGCAGCGTATTGTTGATGCCGAGATAGCTCAACTTCAACTTGCCGAAATATTCGTCACCGGGAGCCGAATGAACGTATCGTTCGCGCGCTTGCTGCTGCCACTGCGACGATGATGCCTTTGTGGACTGGGGTGCCGCTCCGATGGCGCGATCGGTCGCCGCAAGCGCGAGCGCGAGGATGCAGAGAATCGCAAACGATCGTTTCACATTTCTGCAAACGCTCGTTGCTCGGTAAATGTTTGCGAGCTAGTGGACGGTTGCGCTGGGCGAGGGTGCGGGCGCGGGCGAATTCGGCGCGGCGGTCGCCGGCGGGTTGAGGCCGGCCGGCGCGATTTGCGCGGGCGCTCCCGGCGCCGGGGCAACCGGTTGCGGAATCGACGGCGCCGAGAGGCTTTGCGCTCCGGCGGTGAGCAGCGGCGTCTGGTCGGCGCGATCCACTTCGGCTTTCGCCGCTGCGATGATCGATTTCGTGGCGGCGTAGTGTTTTTGCAGCCACAACATCGCAGCATGCATCTTCAACCGCCCGTTGACCGTTGGCACTTGGGCGTACATGTGCACCAACTCACCGACCGTCTTTGCGAGCCACGGATCCGTTGGATATTTGTGCTCCCATTCGTGAAGGGCTTCTTCGGCGAAGGTCGCGCTATTGAAGATGTTCTCGGAATTCGGCGGATCGAACGACGCCTTGAGCGCGAGGTCCTTGAGGGTATTTTGGATTCCGAGAATGCTCATCTTCAGGCGCCCAAAGTATTCGTCCGCCGGCGCGGGTACGACGCGCGGAGCGGCCTTCTTCGCCGCCGGTTTCGGCGTCGGTTTCACCGTCGCGGAGCCGGCATATGCGTCCGGCATGGAGGAACCCATCGCCAAGGCGAGCGTAAGCAGGGCGGTGACCAAGAACCTCATGAAGACGAACTCCGTGCCGGCAAAACAGATCGACGTCGCCGTGCTCCAACTCGAAGCGCACGACCGGCATGCTTTTGCATCCCGTTGGCCTTCGATCGCGGCAGCGGTCAAGCAAGAGTGCCGCGGCACGGACCTGCTCGTGCTGCCCGAGGGCACGATCCCTTCATATGTCATCGGCACGGAAGCAATTGATTCGAGCGCTACCGAGCAAGCACTTGCAACGTTATGCGAGATCGCGTGCGCCGAGTCGACGGTCATCGTTTGCGGTATTGCTCGCACGGTGCGCGACGGCGTCCACAATTCCGCGGCGGTCATCGACGCGGATGGTTCGATCGCCGGATATGCCGACAAGCACTTCCTGTGGCATTTCGATCGGAAATGGTTCAAGCCGGGAACGGAGCTGCGGCCGATTCGGACGTCGCTCGGAGACCTCGGCGTCTTGGTCTGCGCCGACGGACGCATCCCAACGATTGCGCGCACCCTCGCGGATCGCGGGGCACGTGCATTGGTAATGCCGACGGCCTGGGTTACGAGCGGCCGCAATCCGCTCGATCTCGAGAACGTGCAGGCGGATCTTCTGGCACGCGTGCGAGCCTGGGAAAACGCGCTCCCGTTCGTCGCGGCGAACAAATGCGGAACGGAACTCGGTGTCGTTGCGTATTGCGGTAAGAGCCAGATCGTCGACGCGAATGGCTGCGTCCTCGCGCTTGCGCCGCAAGATCGTGCCGCGGTTCTGCGCGCGCGCATTGCGCTTGCGCGCGCGCCCGAGCGCTCGGACCCGCCCGTCCCCGAACCCGTCGAATCGCCGCGCGGCCCCGTTCGAATCGCGATCACGCCCTTTGCGAACGAGGCAGCGGAGGGCGCGCGTCTGGAGACGATCGATGCAAGCGCGCTCATCGGGCCGGCGGAAAGCCGCATCGCCGGCCTTCCGGTCGCCGCGCTCGACGACGCCGCCGTGCACGATCCGGCCGGAACGGCGGCGTACCGTCTGGCCGGATACCGGCTTGCAGTTTGGCGCACCCAATCAACCGGCGATTGGCAGCTCGACCTGGCGCGAGCGCGCGCGTTGGAATTGCGCGTGTTCTTGGTCGTCGTCGAAGACGAGCGCCGTGCTTATGCAATCGATCCCGACGGCACGGTCGTCTGCGGTACGTTTGGAAGCTACCGCATTGCCGCGTTTACCTTCGACCCGGTGCGCACCGAGCAGACGACGGTCGCCCCGATGACGGACATTCTCGAAGGGTTGCGCGATGCGGCCGCCGCCTCGCAACGCTCGGCCGCCGGCAGCCGTTAGCGTTGGCACACTTTAGCGCACATAAAACTTTGGGTGCCGCACGCGATCGCGATGTCTCGATGCGCGATGCAGAACGCCGGATTGCGGTTTTCACCGCGGTGTTGGCGGTGGTGGCCGCGCTGGCGACGCTCCTCGCGCACCATCGCTCCATCGTGGCACTTTCCGACAAGAACGGAGCGATCCTCGCGCAAACCCGCGCGTCGGACGCATTCAATTCGTACGAAACCCGTCGAACGAAAACGCTGTTCGTCGAAGTCCTTGCCGAAGCCGGTATCGCATCGCCGGCAGCAGTACGGCGGCTCACCGCGCAATCGCGGCAAAGTGAAGAGGCGCTCGTCCCGCTTCTCGAACGCGCCCGCGGCCTCGAGGCGCAGGCCGATGCCTTGGAAGCGCGCTCGGAGAAAGAGCTCTCAGCCTACGAAGTAATGCAAACCGCAGTCACGTTGTTCGACGTTGCCATCGTTTTCGCGTCGATTTCGGCGCTAACGTCGCGCGCACGGCCCGTCGTGGTTGTGTCGGCCGTATTGTCGCTGGCCGGCGCGGTCTTTTTTTTCATTGGGATCCTTCGGCATTTCTAAGAAGTTCGCGGCAGTCTCGGCGCTCGTGGCGAGCGTGACGTTCTTGGCGACGATGCCGCGCGCATCGCACGATGCCGGTGCGAGCCTTGCAATCTCGACGCCGCCGGGGCCCTATGTTGGAGGCGGTGTCATCCCGATCGAGGTGTCGGGAACGAACGCGCGCTTGAGCGTGAGCGCCGTCGGTCCCGGTACGATCGTCGGAAACCGCTACCGCGTTCCGGCGATTGCCGAGCCTCTCGATGCACTCGTGGTGGCAGCTGTACCGAACGCGTTTGCGATTGCGACGCTGCATCTCGTTCCGCCGCCGCAACCCGGACGCGCGCTCGTAGCCGTCGCTGCATACGAGAGCGGAATCGTGTTGCACGACCCCAAGACGTTTCACGTCGTCGGCATCGTCCCGATCGAGGGCGCACCGGGCGACGTTGCGTTCGGGGCCGGCGGCACCATTTATGCGCCCGACACCGACGGCACGCAACTCTTTCGCGTCGATCGCGCGCCCTGGGGCGTGTCGTCGCTGCCCGACGTCATGCTGGGAAGCGAGGTTGCGGTCGACGCCGAGAGCGGAGCCGTTTTTGTTTCGAATCGTGACGTTGAGGGCCGCGGTGCGGTCACCCGCCTCTTGCACGGCGAAAATATGCGCGTCATTACCGGTACGACTGCCGAAGGCTTGATCGAAGACGTGCCGCGCCGGAAACTTTACGTCGGCAACATCAACAGCGACGACGTTGTCGAGATCGACGCCGACAGCATGCGAATTCTGCGACGTTTCCATACGTTGCCGCGTCCCTTCGGGTTAGCCCTCGACGGGCCGCGCCGGACTCTCGCGGTGGTTTCGAACGAGAATGCCGAGATGCCGGAACGCGGCGGCTACGTCGCGACATACCGTTTGGACGCGGCCGGTTCGCTTCTCGCGCGCTCCGCGCGGCTGAGCTTCCCCGTGGGCATCGCCCTCGATGCGTCGCGGCAACGCTATTTCGTCACGGATGAAGACGACGGTGTGGTCTACGTGCTGGACGAACGAACGCTGAAGCCACGGCACGCGCCGTTGCGCGCGTGCGGCGTTCCATGGATGCCGCACGTCGACGCAGCGACACAGCGTCTGCTCGTGCCGTGCGCGCGCACAAACGCAATCGCCGTTTTCGACCTCCAAACATTACGGCAAATCTCCGGCTCGCCGTTTCCCACCGGACGTTATCCTTTGAGCGTGGCGCTGAGCGGATAGCGATGTCGAAGACGACGCCGGCCGGTGTGCTCTTTGTATGGTTCGTCGCCGCGTGTTTCGCCGCGGCGCGCGCCGCGGCGGACCTTCCGGAGAAGCTTCAGATTTCCCA
>JAFAIW010000241.1 GCA_019236495.1 Vulcanimicrobiota bacterium
AATCCCGGGCGTGTACGTGCTGCGGCGCGCAACATCCAGCGCGACGCGATCGAGCAGCGGATTCCCGGAACTCCCGACGACCTGCGCGTCGACGACGTTTCCGCTCGGTGCAAGCGCCACGCGGATCTGCGACGTTCCATTCGTACCGGCGCGACGCGTGTCGGCATCGAGGACCGGCGGTGGATCGGGCGTTTGCGTGACGGCCGGCTCGGCGCTTCGCACGGTGCAACCACCTGGTGAGGGCGAACGCGGCGGAGGCGGCGTGGGGGTTGCGGCGGCCACGCGCACCGCGGATTCCGCGCCGCGCTCCTTACTGGTGCTGAGCTTCGGCACGGCCACACGAACGCTGCGGCGGTTCGGCGCCGGAGCCGGAGCGGTGTGTTGCGGCGTCGGTTGTGGCGGCGGAGGAGTACGGCGTTCGATGCGCACGGCGAGCCGGCGCGACATCGTCAGGCGCTCGGCGGGCTCCACCGGCTCACTCAAGCGCCAGCCGACGAAACGCGCCGCGATCGAGTGCAGCAGCAATGAAATCAGAAGCGCTCCAACCAAGAGACGGCGCCGGGCACGTTCGCTCACCGTTTGATGCCGCGACTGCGGCTCGCCTCGTTAGCTCCCGGGATCGAAGTTCGCGCGGAACGAGTAGTCACCGGCGACGGGCTGGCAATTCTCCATCTTCGCGGTGTACGTCGACTCGCGTGCCGCTCGCAACGCTTCTTGATCGATCGAGCTGTTGTTCGAGCTTTGGAGGATCGAAACACCGGTAACGGAGCCCGTAGCGCTCAGCTTTACTTCGACCAGCACCGTGACGGGTCCGAGACCCAACTCTTTGGCTTGCTCCGGATACTCCGGCTGATACGGATTGGTGACCGTCGCTTCGGCATTCGGATTTGCGCATTGGTTGCGCGGAGGTCCGGGCGTATTTTCCGAAGGCGCGGCACTTGCAACGTTGCCGTTCGGAACGCCGTTTTCGGAGCCGGTCTTCGGTGCGGTGTACTGTTGCTCGGTCGGACCGTTTTGCGACGAGTTGTTGCTGGTCTTCGGGATGTTGACCTTGAGCTGCGGCTGCGGATGCGTGATCTTGGGCTGCGGCGTCGACGGCGGCGGGATGGTGGGCTTCGGCGTCGGCGTCGGCGGTGGCGGCGTCGGCACTTTGACCTTGATCTTCTTGGTCACCGACACTTTTTCGACTTGTTCGTCTTCCGACGAATGCTTGAACGTCGGGAAGAACGGCACGAGCACGAAGTGGATCGCAACCGAAATCAGAAACGCCCACGCGAGAAAATTCCGGAGGCGCTCGCCGGTCGTGATGAACGACGAATCTTTTTTCTGCTTTGTCGCCATCCGCTACGTCTTGGCCCCTTCGATGTGATTTGCCAGGCCGAAGTCCGTCAGGTCTTGCGACTTCGCGGCATCCATCACTTGCAGGATCGTTCCATAGGACGACTTGGGATCGGCTTTGATGATGACGCTCTTGAACCGATGGCCCGTGTTGTCTTGAAGATCCTTGAACGCCTGGGAGGCTTCTTGAATCGTCACCGTGTTAGAACCGATCTGAATTTCGTTCTTGTCGTTGACGATCACGACGATCTGCGAGGGCGTGACCTTGTCCCGATTCTTGGCATCGGGCAATTTGGGTTCTTTGGTGACGGCTGCCAGAATGATGAAGATGATCAGGAGGACCAACAACACGTCCGTGAAGGGCGTGATGTTGATGGTCGACATGACTTCTTCTTCACCTTGACCACTCGAGAAGGCCACTACTGCTTACCCCCGGCTTATGAGGTGACGAAACCGACGTCTTCCAAACCCGCAAGTTTGGCGGCGTCTAAGATTCGAATGATGAGACCGTACGGTGCCTTGGCATCGGCGACGATCGAGACGTGCTTGTGCGGCTTCTTGATCGCCGCCATGGTCATCGCGTAGTAGATCGTCTTTTCGTTCGCCTTCGTGCCGTCGACGAAAATCACGCCCGCCGCATTGACGTCGACTTCGATGTTGTCGTGTTTGTTCTGGTTCGGCGTTTCGGTATTGTTGCTCTTGTTCGGGAGCTCTTTTTGAAAGCCCGGCGGCGTAATGAGAGCCGCCAAGATCATGAAGATGATGAGGAGCACCAACAGCACGTCCGTAAACGGCGTGATGTTGATCTCGGCCATCACTTCGTCTTCTTGCTTCGCGGAAATCAGCGACACGCGCGGATCCTCTTCTTAGCTGCTCTTTGCGCCCGTGGGTTGGTAGAGCTCCGTCGGGATCGGTGCACCCGTATTATGGAAGTGCAGCATCTCGGCCAGTTGATTGGCCGCGACGATCATCTCTTGGTTATACGCCTTGATGCGCGTCTTGAAGTAGTTGAAGAAAATCACGGCCACGATCGCGACCACGAGGCCTGCGAACGTCGTGATGAGGGCTTCCGAAACGCCTGCCGCAACGACGGCCGGCGTCGAGTTGCCTTTTAGTGCGATATCTTGGAAGGCGCGAATGATACCGAGCACCGTACCGGACAACCCGACGAAGGGAGCGATAACGGCAATCGTACCGATGATGCCGAGGTTACGCTCGAGCGAGTTGAGGTGCTCCATCAATGCGATCGATAGCGCGTCGGTAATGTCGGCGCGATTTTTTTCGCCGCGCAGCAAGCCGAACTCGAGAATACGCGGGAGCATGCCCTTTTCGGAACGGCACACCTTGATGGCGCCGTCGATGTCATCTTTTGCGATGCGTCCGCCGATCTGACGGAGCAGACCCTTCGTATCGCCGTGTTGCGAAGCGAAGAATACCAAGCGTTCGATCACGATCGCCACCGCGACGATCGAGCACGCCAGCAGGGCCCACATTGCAAAGCCGCCCTGCTTCATCAGTGTGAAAAAACCGCCAAATAAATCCACTCTAGTTCCGACCCTCCCGATTTTGGGACGCAGTGCTCTGAACGTCAAAAAGCCCGGGGACAGGCCCCGTAAAACCGGATCCCCATTCCGCGAAGGCGGTCCCTTTGGCTTGCCTTTGCGGATTCTCCTTGCCCCGGGCGGCGGCCGGCGGGCGCCTACTTCGGAATGCCATTGATGAAGTTTTCGATTTGCGCGGCCAAGGTGGTGTTGTTCGCCGCCTTCGCTTGCGCGTCGGCTTTCTTGAGATACTCGAGGCCCTGCTGCTTCTTGGCCGCGTCCTTATTCTGCACGCCGAGCTGCGTGAGGGCGATGCCCTCCGCGAAATTGGCGTTGGGATCGTTCGGGTTAAGGGCAATGGCCTTGTCCGCTTCGGCCTTCATCTTGTTAAAGTCAGGTTTATCCCCCTGGCTCATAACAAACGCCGCGTTCGTGTAGCCTGTGACCGCCCACTCGGGATTCGCCGCGGCGCCTTTCTCATAGTCGGCCACCGCATCGTCGGGTTTTCCGGCTTTGCTGGCGGCCTGCCCCTCGGCGTAATAGTAATTGGCCATCGCGCGGGCCGGCGCGGTACTCGATGGATTGATTTGCTTGATGTCGTCGGCCATGGCCTGCGCGGTCGTCTGGTCCTTTGCCAAGAGCGCAGCTTGCATCAGTTCGCTGTCGATGTTTTCGCGCTCGCTCTTGCTGGCTTTTCCGCTCAACGCCATCGAACGAGCCTTCTGCAAATCGCGTTCCGCGCTCGTTGCGTCGTTCGATGCGAGCTCCGCCACGCCGAGGGCGAAATACGAGTTGCCCGACGGCGCGAGCGAAACGGCTTTATTGCCGAACGCCAAGGCTTGCGTCGGATTGTCTTTTTGGGATTGCACCGCGGCGAGCGCGTACGACTGCGCGGCGACGTTGCGATATTCCGACGGGATGGTCCCGGCTTTCTCGAACGCTTGTGCGGCTGCAATGTTGTCGTTGGTGAAGGCGTTCGCGAGGCCCAGCGCGACCTGTCCGGACGCATCGTCGGGATGCGCGGTCGTATACGATGTGGCTGCGGACTTGGCTCCTGCGTAATTCCCAGCGCGTAACATGCGATAGATCGACGCCGTGCCTCCCTCCGAACCGCTACTACCCTCGCTCGTTCCCTCAGAAACCGCTTTGCCGTTGAATTTCACGGTGAAATCGTAGAAGGTCGTCACGGGTTGGCCGCCCCGCGTGCCGGCGCGATACTTCGCGCCGCGCGCCACGTCGAGCGCAGCCGCGTCGTTCGCGTGGTTGCTCGACCGGATCACGCCCTGTACTTGTGCCGAGCCGTCGGCATGGACGAGCACCTTGACGACGACCGTGCCGCTGCCTGCAATCGAATGCTGCGGCGTGCCCATCTTGAGCGCTTTCGGCGGAACGTAGTCGGTTGAATAAACGGCGAGCGCGGGAGCGCCGAGCGCGACGCTTGCGGCGGTGAGCGCGAGTGCTGCCAGCGAAATGGCGAAACGTTTCATGCGTACCTCGTATGTGTAGAGAAACGGGAGACGGGTGCCGTTCGTCGGCGGGTTAGGCGGCCAGCGAAGCGGCGGGTAGGTGGCGACCCACGGAAGCGGCGATTCGCGGAAGCCGTTCCATCAACGATGCAAATTCGGCAAATGTGAGCGATTGTGCGCCGTCCGAGGCGGCGTTTTCCGGATCGGGGTGCACTTCAACCAGCAGTCCGTCTGCGCCCGCTGCGACGCCCGCACACGACATCGGTTCGACCAAGCGCGCGATCCCCGTGCCATGCGAGGGGTCGACGATCACCGGAAGATGCGTGCGCTCGTGCAGGAGCGGGATCACGGCGAGATCCAGCACGTTACGTGTCGCGGAATCGAACGAGCGAACGCCTCGTTCGCACAATACTACCCGATCGTTGCCGGTGAGTAAGATGTATTCGGCCGCCATCAACCATTCGTCGACCGTCGCGGATGGGCCGCGCTTGAGCAAAATCGGAGCGCCGCTCGCGCCGGCTT
Source organism: Vulcanimicrobiota bacterium (assembly GCA_019236495.1). GTDB lineage: Bacteria > Vulcanimicrobiota > Vulcanimicrobiia > Vulcanimicrobiales > Vulcanimicrobiaceae > JAFAIW01. Next base: position 4,868 of record JAFAIW010000241.1, read on the forward strand.
CACGCAGGAGGCTGACGTTCTGCATGTTGCGAGCCCCGATCTGCAGCATCTCCGCATGCGCGACGACCTGCTCGACCTCGCGAACGTCGAGCACTTCCGTCACAACCGCAAGACCGTGGCGATCCGCCGCCTCGCGCAACATTTTCAGACCCTCGCGCCCGAGTCCCTGAAAGGAGTAGGGCGAGGTACGCGGCTTGTACGCGCCTCCGCGCAAGACGTTCGCGCCGCGCTTGGCGACTTCGGCCGCGGTTCGGTCGATTTGTTCGCGGGACTCGACGCTGCACGGGCCGGCACAGACGGCCAGCGTCGCGCCCCCAAAGGTGACCCCGTTTCGCAGGGCGACGACCGACCGCTCCGGGCGTGCGTCGCGGCGGACTAGCTTGTAGCTCTGCGGGACCGCGAAGTACTCTTCCATACAGGGGGCTCTGCCTTCGACGCCGCACGGCGCAACGCTCCTACCTCGCGCGCGGTCAGCACGCGAACCGCACCCGCACGCAGATTACCCAGGCTCAGCGGCCCGAACGCGCGGCGCTCCAGCGCGATCACCGTGTGGCCGGTGGCCTCGAACATCCGGCGCACTTGCCGGTTCTTTCCCTCATGCAAAGTGATGTCGACGACCGAGCGTTGCGGGCCGGCGGCGACCACGCGCACGCGCGCCGCTTGCGTTCGGAATCCTTCGAGACGAATGCCGCGCGAGAGCGCCGCAAGCTCGTCGGCTTCGAGTTGCCCGCGCACCACCGCGCGATACGTCTTGTCGACGCCGAAGCGAGGATGCGTCAAGCGATGCGCCAGCTCGCCGTCGTTCGTCAGCAGCAGAAGGCCGCTGGTGTCGAAGTCGAGGCGGCCGACCGGCGCGACCCGTGGGACGCGCTCCGGGATCAAATCGGCCACGGTGCGACGTCCTTGCGGATCGCGCATCGTGGTGACCACGCCGACGGGTTTGTTCATGGCGAGATACGTCACGCGCTGTTCGAGCGCAAGTTCTTTTCCGCGCACACGAACGCGGTCGCGCTCCGGATCGATCGTTACGCCTTGCCGCGCGACGATCTCACCGTTAACGCTGATCTCGCCCGCCTCGATGAGCCGTTCGCACGCGCGACGCGACCCAAGGCCGCATTGCGCCAGAAACTTCTGGAGACGAATCACGCGCGCAGTCTAGCGAAGGTCACGATGTCGAGGAATTCACCGCGTTTGAACGCCGCGCGCCGCCGATATCCATCGCGCTCGAATCCGGCCTTTTCCAAAACGC
>JAFAIW010000273.1 GCA_019236495.1 Vulcanimicrobiota bacterium
GCAGGCGGCGCGCATGCTCGTGGCGCGGCTTCCCGAGCTAACCCGTTCGCGTGCTATCGCCCATGTTCCCGAGCTTCCGATTCCGCCCGCGGCGGCGTGGTTCGTCAGCGGTTTTAAAAAGGAAATCGAAGGCAATGACGGGCCGGAGGGACGCATGCTGATCTTTCTCGAGGGCTCGGCCCGGCTTCTCGACCGCGCCACGCGCGACGTCCGTTCCGCGCTCGGACGTGCAGGCGTACCCGAGACCACGATCATCGACACCGGCGCGCACGATACGTTCGCGCGAACGATCGACGCCGCGCTTGCGACGATCGCCGAACGTTCCGTCACGTATCGTTTCGGCGGCCTGCCCGATGCAGTCGAGAAACGCTGCCTCGACGCCCTTGCGCGGGCGGCCGATGCGGGGCTGACCGTCGATGCGATGGGCGACGTCCTCAACGGCGACTGTTACGTGCGGGTGAGTGCGCGCGACGCGCGCACCTTCGCAGAGGCGATCGAAGCATACGATGACGCGCTACACGCCGGCGCGCCCAACGCCGTGGTCGTGGCATCCGCCGCGCCGATTCGCGGCTCGCTCGACGTTTGGGGAGCGGATCCGAATGCGATCGAACGAATGCAAGCGCTCAAACACCGCTTCGATCCGAACGCAATTTTGAATCGCGGGCGGTTTATCGGCGGAATCTGACCGCGACGTAAACGGCCGCGCACGCAAGCGGCACAAAGCTGACGGCTTGGAGCGCCGGCAACGCACCCCACGCACCTACGGCGTAGCCGACGAGCGTCACCATCGCCGAGCCGATGCCGAATGCGACGCCGTTCATCAAACCGAGCGCCATTCCGAGATTCTGCGGCAACAAGCGCTGCACGATCGCAACGCCCGGCGCGCTTTGCACCGAAATCAGCACGCTCGCAAGCAGTAAGCTCGTGATTCCGATCGGCCCCGGGAACGCGCCGTACAACCACAGTGCGGGCGCCGTCAGCGCCAGGCTTCCAATCGAAACGGCAAACGGCCCGGCGCGGTCGCCGAGTGCGCCGCCGGCGTAAAGTCCGACGACGCCCACCGCCAGGAACGCCGTGACGAGATCGCCCGCTTGCGCGATCGTCCCACCGTGCGCCGCAACCGCGTTGGGCAGAAACGTCATGAAGGCCGCACTGACGAGATAGCGGAGCGCCGTGGCCGCCACCAAAAGCGCGACCACCGCGCGCTCTGAGGCCGTGAGATGCATCGCGGCGCCGTTATGACGTTCCGCCGCATGGCGCACGCGCGCGCTTCGATCGACGCGACGCATCACGACGAACAAGATTGCGACCGCGACGAACCCGGGAACCGCGGCATACACCGAGCCGGGCGCCCCGCGCGCCTCGATCAAGCGTGAGATGGCGATCGGGCCGAGGGCGAAGCCCACCGCGCCGCCGATTTGAAAGATCGAGATGCCGCCCGATTTGCGCGTACCGCTGAGCATCGCGGCGTATTTTCCGGCTTCGGGATGCATAATGGCGGAACCGAGTCCGCCCAGGACGATCAGGCCGCTGAGCACCGCGAGGCCGGGCGCGAGACCGGCGCACGAAACCCCGATGACGGTCAGCGCGACGGCGGACGGCAAGAACCACCACCGCCCGGCACGATCGGAATAGAGGCCGAAGAGCGGTTGCACGAGCGAGCTCGTGAAATACCACAGGAATCCGATGAGGCCCTGAACGAGCGCGGAACGATGTTGCGCGGTAACGACCGTAAAGACCAAGAGGGGGACCATACCCGAGAAAAAATCGCTCGACCCGTGCGCAAAAGCGAGGACGCTCAGCGCGCGGAGGTTCCAGCTCGGGGCGGCGACAAGATGCCCTGGACCGCTCTCCGGAGGGATTCGTTTGAAGACCGTACCTTTCAGCGCGCTCATCGTCGCAGCACTCTTCGCGTCGGCATCCGCAGCGCCATACGGCCCGCTTCCCGGATTCACCCCCTACGCGAGCGATCAGGAGCGTCAGCGTGAAAGCGCGTTCTTGGACGTTCCGAGCGCGCAAGGCGCGCAAGACATCTCGCAACAGCTCGACAGTCTGCCCCACATGGCCGGCACGTACGGCGATCACCAGATGGCCGTCTACATGCGCGACAAACTGCGGCTCTACGGTTTCGACGCAACCATCGAGAGCTTCAAGGGGCCGGTAGAACAACCGGTCAAGCTCGTGCTCGAAATCACCGGGAAGCCAAAAATCGGGCTCGACTTGCGCGAAACGGGCGATCCTGCCGATGCATCCTCAGGACGTCCCGACGCCGGCCTTCCGTTCAACTACGGAAGCGGTAACGGCGATGTACGCGGCGCAATGGTGTATGCGAATCGCGGTCTCGAGGCCGATTACGCGACACTCGCGCAAAATGGAGTCGGCGTTCGCGGCGCAATCCTCTTGATTCGTTACGGTGCGGAATTCCGCGGCACGCTGGCCAAGCGCGCGCAAGATCATGGTGCAGCCGGGGTGGTGTTGTACAGCGATCCGGCGGACGACGGTAGCGGCAAAGGACCGGTTTATCCCAACGGCCCGTATCGTCCGCCGGGATCGGTGCAGCGCGGTTCGGTGCAATCGAATGGCGTGCCGCTACGCATTCCGGTGCTGCCGATCGGCGCGAACAACGCCGGTATTCTCATGGCCACGATGCAAGGCAAACCCGCGCCCGCCGCATGGATCGGCGGCCTGGCCGGTCCGTACGTGCTGGGAACGACGAAGTCTCAAGTGCATCTGGAGGTGCAGCTCAAACGCAGCACCGCGACGCTCTGGAACACGATCGGACGCATCTCCGGAAAAAATCCGATGCAGGAAGTTGTGCTCGGAGGACACCGCGACGCGTGGGTAACGGGCGTTACCGACAACGGCTCCGGCATCAGCACGCTTCTCGAAGCGGCGCGCGGCATCGGCTACGTGCGGCAGAACGGCTGGCAACCGAATCGCTCCATCGTGATCGCGGGCTGGGACGGCGAAGAGATCGGCCTGCTGGGATCGACCGCGTTCGTGAAAGCACACGCGACCGAGTTGCGAAACGGAGCGGTCGCGTACGTGAATGCCGATGAGAACGTCGCCGGATCCTCGTTTTCGGCGAGCGCCGCGGGCGCCATTGCGGCGGACGTTCTTTCCGCCACGCAAAACGTGCAAGAGCCGGGTGCGATGGGACATTTCGTCGGCGACGATTGGCAGCACAGCTCCAACGCGGCGATTCACGCGCCGGGCGGTGGTTCGGATTTCGAGCCGTTCTTGCGCCAAATCGGCACGCCCACCGCAAACTTGGGGTTCGAGGGGCCATTCGGCGTTTACCATTCTTCTTACGACGACTTGAGCTACGCGACGAAGATCGCCGATCCGAACTTCGAGCGCCATCGCGCGATGGCACAAATCTTGGGCATTCTCGCGTTGCGGCTCGCGGACGCCGACGCCGTACCGTACCGCTTCACGCCCTATGTCACGGTGATGCACGACGGCTACGATACCCTCGCCGGGCGCGCTGCGGCCGCACATTTCATGTTTCCGATCAACGACTTGCGCGCGGCGATCAATCGTTTCGCCGGCGCTGCGGCAGGGGCCGACGGGTCGAGCGGCATCGGCCGCGACGCGGCGTTTCTTGGGGCCGCACAGGCCGTAGATATGGCACTGTACGGGGCTTCCGGCTACGAGCGCGTGCTCTTTCCCGATGTGAGCGCGGCGGTCGATCGCGGCGACGCGGGGGCCGCGTCACGCGCGGTGGCCTCGACCGTTGACGCACTCAACCGGGCCAGCAGCCTGCTTCGCTAGGCGCTCGCGTGGGCGTCACGAAAGGACGAGCGATGCAATCCTACGCCTCGCGCCGCCGCCTCGTTTCAGAAGCCATCGATGGGGGCGTCGCCGTGCTTCCGGCGGCCCGTACGATCTTACGCAACAACGACACCGAGTTCGAATTCCGCCAAGACTCGGATTTCTTCTATCTCACCGGTTTCGGCGAACCTGATGCCATCCTCGTATTGGCCCCGCACCATCCCACGGAGCGTTCCGTGCTGTTCTTGCGGCCGCGGGACCGGGCATTGGAAACGTGGACCGGAAAGCGCTTGGGTGTCGAAGCCGCGCCCACGTCACTTGGATTCGATGCGGCGTACGACATCGCCGAATTCTCGCAGCGTCTGCCGGATTTTTTAACGGGCGCGACGACGCTCTACTACCGGATGGGACTCGACGAAACAAACGACCGGCGCATTCTTGGAGCTTTGAACGAGGCGCGTCATCGCGTGCGGCGAGGCGGAAACGCACCGCGCGCAATCGAGGAGCCTGGGAAAATCGTCCATGAGATGCGCCTTTTCAAGCAGCCCGACGAAATCGAGCGGATGCGCCGCGCCGGCTCGATCACGCGCGCCGGACACATTGCGGCGATGCGCGCGACGCGGCCCGGCATTCACGAATTCGACTTAGAGGCCATTCTCGAATACACGTACCGGACGAACGGCGCGCAAGACATCGCCTATCCCTCGATCGTGGCCGGTGGCGATAACGCGACGATTCTTCATTATAATACCAATCGCGAGATGCTGCATGACGGCGATTTGGTATTGATCGACAGCGGCAGCGAGTTCGATCTCTATGCCAGCGACGTGACGCGAACCTGGCCGGTCAACGGCCGCTTCACCGCCGAGCAGCGGGCCATCTACGAAATCGTTTTGGCGGCGCAGAAGGCCGGCATCGAGCAAGTGCGGCCGGGAAATTCGTATCGCGCCTATCACGAACGTGCCGTCGACACGATCGTCGACGGATTGATCGACATCGGACTGTTGCGCGGATCGCGCGCAGAAGCGATCGAATCGAAAAAGTACCTGGACTTTTATATGCACAACACCGGCCATTGGATCGGCTTGGACGTGCACGATGTCGGCCAATATCGCGAAAGCGACGGCACGACGTACCGAAAGCTGCAAGCCGGCATGGCGATGACGGTCGAGCCCGGCCTTTACGTCGCGCGCGACCTGGACGTCGACGAGCGCTGGAAAGGTATCGGAGTGCGCATTGAAGACGACATTCTGTGCACGCCCGACGGCAACGAAAACCTGACCGCCGGAATTCCGAAGGAGATCGACGAGCTGGAATCGCTCGTCGGAGCGGACGCAGCAGTCGTAGCGCGCTGACGAATGCGCGTCGGCGTTTTGGGGGCGAGCGGCTTTCTCGGGCGTCATCTCGCCGCCGCCCTGCGAGCGCGCGGTGACGAAATTGTTCCGGCGACGCTTCGCAATCCAAGCGAGGCTGCAAGCGCGCTGCAAGCCTGCGACGCGCTCGTCAACCTTTCCGGCGAACCCGTGGCGCAGCGCTGGTCCGCGGAAGCCAAACGCCGCATCATGGACAGCCGCACCGTTGCGGTACGGGAGTTTTTCGACGCGCTTGCACAACGGGCGCCGGTCGCGCGCGTCTACGTTTCCGCTTCCGCGATCGGCTATTACGGAACGAGCCGGACGATTCACTTCACGGAGGAAAGCCGCGCCGGCGAAGATTTTCTCGGGCAGGTTTGCATTGCGTGGGAGCGCGAGGCGCAACGAGCCGCGGACTTCGGCATGCGGGTTTCGATCGTGCGCAACGCACTCGTGCTTGGCGCCGACGGCGGGGCGTTACCGCGCGCAGTCGCGCCGTTTCGTATGGGCCTCGGCGGGAAAATCGGCGACGGACAGCAGTGGTGTAGCTGGGTTCACGTCCGCGACGCGATCGCGATTTTCCTGATGGCGCTCGACGGTGTCGGCGGCGTGCTCAATGCGAGCGCGCCGAATCCGGTGCGCAATGCCGATTTCACCAAAGCGCTGGGCGACGTGCTCCATCGGCCAACCTTCTTTCCCGTACCGGCCGGCGTGTTGAGCGCGGCACTCGGCGAAGGCGCGTATCTCTTGACCGAAGGACAGTACGTCGTCCCGGAGCGTACGGTCGCCGCCGGTTACACCTTTCGCTTCACCGACATCGAAACCGCCTTGAGAGATCTGCTGTCGCCTTGAAGCTCTCGAGTCGAACGACGAACGGGAGCTGAGCCATGCCCCGATCACCTGTTGCCAAGGGAGCGTGTGAGGTTTTTGGACATCACAGGAGGTGATCTTCAAAACTTCGTTCTTCCAAAAACGAGACGAGTAGGAATTTTGCACGATGCAAAATTCCGGGCGTCTCCCTGGGTAACAGGTGATCGGGGTAGGCTTATGCGACCGTTTCGATGGGAAACTCGAGCGCTTCGAGATATTTTTCGGCGTCCATCGCGGCCTTGCAGCCGGCGCCGGCGGCGGTGACGGCCTGCTTGTAGCGCACGTCGTTGACGTCGCCGGCGACAAAAACGCCTTCGAGATTCGTCGTGGTACCGTCGGCTGAAACGATGTAGCCCTCACGATCGAGCTGTAACTGCCCGCGAAAGATGCCGGTGTTCGGATCGTGCCCGATCGCAATGAAAATCGCGTCGCAGTCGAACCCATACCGGCTTCCGTCGAGCACGTTGTAGAGCGTCAGGCCGCTGACCTTTTCGTCGCCGAGGACTTCTTCGACGACGGTGTTCCAAATGAAATCGATCTTCTCGTTCGCAAAGGCCCGATCGGCCATGATCTTGCTCGCGCGCAGTGAGTCGCGGCGGTGCACGACCGTCACTTTACGACCGAAGCGCGTGAGGAACAACGCCTCTTCCATCGCGGAGTCGCCGCCCCCGACGACCACGATGTGCTTCTCGCGAAAGAACGCTCCATCGCAGGTCGCGCACGTCGAAACGCCGCGTCCACGAAACTTTTCTTCCCCAGGAATGTTCAGCCATCGGGCACTCGCGCCGGTTGCCACGATCACCGTCTTCGCCTGATATTCGTCATCGGCAGTACGGATTACGAACGGTTTCTTCGAGAAATCCACTGACGTCACGTCCACGTTCTCGATGCGGGAACCGAAGCGCTCCGCCTGCTCGCGAAACTTCATCATCATATCGG
>JAFAIW010000026.1 GCA_019236495.1 Vulcanimicrobiota bacterium
GGCCTCCTTGGAACAGATCCACAGCGCGGCTCGCGAAACGTCCTCTGGTTCGCCGAGCCTTCCCAGCGGAATCTGCCGCCGCACGTGTTCGGCGACGTCGCCGACCGACCACAAATTCTTGTCGGTACCTTCGGTATGAATCGGGCCCGGTGCGATCGCGTTGCAACGAATGCCGAAGCGTCCCCACTCCGCCGCGAGGGTGCGCGTCATCGCCAAGACGCCGGCTTTTGCCGACGCGGAATGCACCGCCCCCGGCTCGCCGCTCCACGCGTACGTCGCGATGATATTCAGAATCGCGCCCTTTCGCTCGCGCAGCGTCTCGAAGGCCCAACGCGTGCAATTGAACGTTCCAATCAACACGATGTCGACCACGGCACGAAAACCGTTCGGCGAAAGCGTCTCCGACGGAGCGATGAAGTTCCCCGCAGCGTTGTTGACGAGCACGTCGATTCCGCCCGTCCGCTCGCGCACTTCGTTCAGGACCTCGCGAACGCGCTCGGCCTCGCGAACGTCGGCCGAAAGGCCGAACGCCGTCCCGCCGCTGCGCACGATGTTCTCCACCGTTTCGTCGAGCGCGCTTTGCCGCCGCCCGATGACGGCCACGTTCCCGCCCTCGCGCGCGAACGCTTCGGCCATCCCGCGCCCCAAGCCGGAGCCGCCTCCCGTGATCACGACGGTCTTACCCGCGTAGCGGTTCAAAACGTCCCGCCTTCCTTCGCGAGTTCGCGCCGCAAATAGAGCGGCAAGGCGAAGATGCGCCGATGCGTTTCGGAGTCGTAGAAGTAGTTTTGGCCGCGAAGGCGCGCACAGTAAGCGTCGATCGCTGCGGGGTCCAGGCGTGCCGCATCGGCGCCGTCGCTGCAGGCGATGAATGCCCAGTCGTTATCGAAGGCCGGAACGTGCGTATAAAAGGAAGCGACGCTTCGATAGTAGCGCCGCAACGTGCGGGCCATCTTGGCGTGCAGGGACATGTTGTGAAAGCCCGCGGTGCTCGCTTGGAGCACGTAGACGCCGCCGTCGGTGAGACGCGCTTTGATGTTCCGGAAGACCGCGTCGCAAAACAGCGGGTTCGAAGGCGAGTCTTCGAGCGGCTCGGTGAGGTCCGAGACGATCACCCCATACCGGTCGCGATCCTCCGCCAAGAATTTCAGCGCGTCGCCGATGATGACGCGGGCCCGCGCATCGTCGAATGCGCCGGCCGACCATTCGGGCAAATATCGCTTCGAAAGATCGACGACCTCGCCATCGATGTCCACCATCGTACAGCGGCGCACGTCGGGACAGCGAAGGACTTCGCGCAGAGTCGCACCCTCGCCGCCGCCGAGGATCAGAACCTCGCTTCGGTCCGATACGGCGGCCATCGCCGGATGCACGAGCGTTTCGTGGTAGATTCTCTCGTCGGCTTGAGAGCTTTGCGTGTCGCCGTCCAAAACGAGCATTTTTCCAAAAACGGCGGAGCGAATCACACCGATGTTTTGAAACTCCGTCCGTCCGGCATAAAACACTTCATCGATGGCGTGATGGTGCTGTTCGGTCGGAGAGAACTCCTCGACGTACCACTGCCACTGTTCGGTTTTCGGCATGGCGTAGAGCATACGCTGCGGGGATAGACCCTTCATGCTCCCGAAGTTGCGCGTATGGAGCGTACCGCGGCGATCCTCGATTACGCGCGACTCGAACGCGAAGCGAGCAACGTCGCCCGGCGTTTCGCCGCCGGCGACCCGATCCGTCACGTGGTACTCGAAGACTTTCTCGAAGCGGAGACGGCTCGGCGCGCCGCTCGTGCTTTCCCCGCGCCGGCCGAGATGGGGATCAGCTTCGCCGGTCTCGCGGAGGTCAAGAGTGCTGAGGAAGGCGTCGAGCGTTTGGACGCGGTTTATCCTGCGATTTTCAACGAGCTGCGCACGCCGCGCTTCGTCGCGTGGCTCACGACGATCACCGGATTCGAAGGGCTGACCGGCGATCCCGGGTTGCACGGCGGAGGCCTGCATCAAGGGCCGGACGGCAGTTTTCTCGACGTGCATGCCGATTTCAACGTTCATCCTACGCTCAAGTTGTACCGCAGGCTCAACCTGCTGATCTATCTCAACGAAACCTGGAAACCGGAATGGCAAGGCTATCTAGAGCTCTGGTCGCGCGATATGAAAGAATGCCGCCAATACATCGAACCCAAGTTCAATCGCGCGGTACTTATGGAAACGCACGATCACGCGTTTCACGGTTATAAAGAGCTGCGGCTACCGCAGGGCGTGACCCGCCGATCGCTCGCATCGTACTACTATTCGCCGCAGCGCAGTGAGGCACAAACCACGGACGAGCACGACACGCTCTTTCAATTGCGACCGGAACAACAGAGCGGCGCCGGAGTCCGGCAGTACTTTCGCCGGCTGGCCGCCCTCGCTCCCGAACCCGCGCGCCCGATCGTGCGCGCCGTTCGCAAGTTTCTGCGCCTCGAATAAAACGAAAGCGCGCCGGGTGGCGCGCTTTCGGTCCGGTTGTTCGAGGGAGGCGTCAGGCGGATTTCAGCTCGCGGCCTTCTTCGGAGGTCGTGAGGCAGTGCGTGTACTGATCCTTGCTCGCCAGCACGCCGCGCTTCATCTCGGTCGTGATCATCGTTTTTGCACCGAACGCCTTCGCGGCATATTCGCATGCCAGCCAGGGGTCCGTGTGATCGCCGCACGTGTAAAAATCCATCGCCGCATAACCGGTCTCAGGCCACGTGTGGATCGAAATATGCGACTCAGCGAGAACCACGACGCCCGAGACGCCTTGCGGTTCGAAACGGTGGAACGCGGTTTCCATGACGGTTGCTCGCGACTCGCGGGCGGCTGTAATGAGCGCTTTGCGGACGCCGTCGACGTCGGTAAGGGCTTTCGCATCGCAGCCGGAAAGCTCACAAACGATGTGAGTACCAAGTGCCTTCACTGTTGCTCTCCTCGAACTTGGGGGAATCCCACCTCCGGACTTCGTCGGCTGGCGCCTGCAGTGCAGTCACGTCCCCGACCTGTCGGCGAACTCTTGCCGGCGCTTTTCGGTGCGCGGGCGATCCGCCGAAATGGCGCGTTCGGGCGCGCCTCCCTCTACCGTGGGCCGCTGGCGAACGCGCGCTCGAAGCAAGCGTCCTTCAAAGGCCCGGCGACCATAATACCCCCTGTGGACCCCCCTGTAAAGGATTTCGAGAAAAAATCTTTATCGAATGATTAAGGAGACGCCGCGGATGCTCGATCCACTGCCGTACGCCGAATGGGAGCCGACGAAAGTCACGCTGCAGCTGTGGCTTCAAATCGTGGGCAAAATCCGGCTGCGTGCGATGCCGCCGCGCAACCATTGGTGGCACGTCACGCTGTACGCCACCGAGCGCGGTCTCTCGACGATGATGATGCCGCACCGCGACCGGTTCTTCGAGATTGCGTTCGACTTCGTGGATCATCGCCTGACGATCGGGACCAGTCGCGGCGACGCACGCTCCTTTCCGCTGCGCGACGGTCTCACGGTGAGCGACTTCTATCGCTCGGTCATGGAATCGCTGGAAGACTTGGGTGTCGCCGCGCGCATCCTAGCCCGCCCGTACGGCATGGACGTCACCACCCCGTTTCGGGACGATCTCGCACATCACGCGTACGACGCGCTGGCCGTCCAACGCTGGTGGCGCATCATCGCGTGGAGCACCATCGTGTTCGACCGCTATGCCTCCGACTTCGCCGGAAAGTGTAGTCCGGCGCACATCTTCTGGCACACGATGGATTTGGCGATGGGGCGGTTCAACGGCAAGGCTGCCCCGCCGCGCGACGGCGTCAATGCGGTCGAGCGAGAGGCCTACTCGCATGAGGTGATTGCGGTCGGCTTCTGGGCGGGAGATCCGCGGACGCCGGCGCCGGCCTACTATACATACACCGCCCCGGAACCGTCGGGGCTCATCGCGGAGCCGCTTGCCGGGACGGGGGCCGCTTGGGTCCCCTCGGGCAGCGGCCACCTCGGGGTCTTGCCATATGAAACGGTGCGCACCGCGTCCGATCCCGAAGCGACGCTGCTCGCCTTCCTGCGGAGCGGGTACGCGGCCGGGACGGCCG
>JAFAIW010000151.1 GCA_019236495.1 Vulcanimicrobiota bacterium
AGTTCGTCTACACCTTCGAGGAAGGCAACGGCTCCATGAACGACCTTCTCGGCGGAAAAGGTGCGGGTCTTGCCGAGATGACGCGCGCGGGATTGCCCGTTCCCCCGGGATTCACCATCACGACGGAAGCCTGTTTGCACTATTTCACGTCGGGTGGTTTTCCCGATGGATTGCAGGACGAAATCCAAGAGGCAATCGCCCAACTCGAAACCCGCACCGCAAAAGGTTTCGGCGACGCGCGCAATCCTCTGCTGGTTTCCGTGCGCAGCGGCGCCCGCAGTTCTATGCCCGGCATGATGGATACGATTCTCAATCTCGGCCTAAACGACGCAACCGTCGCCGGTTTGGCGACGCTTACCGGTAACGAGCGATTTGCCTGGGATGCATACCGCCGCTTCATCACGATGTTTGCCGAGGTCGTACTCGGCATCGACAAGCACCTTTTCGAGGATCGAATCGAAGACGAAAAGCACCGCTTAGGCGTGAAAACCGATCCGCAGATCGAAGCGTCGAGTTGGCGCCGCTTGGTGGAAGACTTCAAAGCAATCGTTGCGGAACACGCGAATCGTCCGTTTCCGCAGGACATTTATGAGCAGCTCGACTTGGCCATCAAGGCGGTCTTCCAATCGTGGAATTCCAAGCGCGCCGTGGACTATCGACGGTACAATAAGATACCCGACGATTGGGGGACGGCGGTCAGCGTCGTGAGTATGGTGTTCGGCAACATGGGCGATGACTCCGGAACCGGTGTCGCGTTTACGCGCGATCCGAATACGGGTGAAAACGTCTTATTCGGCGAGTACCTCGTCAACGCGCAAGGGGAAGACGTCGTGGCGGGCATTCGAACGCCCGAGAAGATCGCCGACCTGCAGCGCACGCAGCCAAAGATCTACGCGCAATTCCAAGATATCGCGCGGCGCCTCGAGCGGCACTACCGCGACATGCAGGACTTGGAATTCACCGTCGAGCGCGGCCAGTTGTACATGCTTCAAACGCGAACTGGAAAACGTACTGCCGAAGCGGCGGTGAAGATCGCCATGGATTTCGTTCGGGAAGGCGTGATTTCAAAGGAAGAAGCGGTCAAACGCGTCGACGCTGCGTCGCTCGACCAGTTGTTTCACGCGCGCATCGACCCTAGCCAAAAATACGACGTGTCCTGCAAAGGGCTGAACGCATCGCCCGGCGCGGCCACGGGCCGCGTCGTGTTCGATCCCGATACGGCAGTCCAGTGGAAAGAGGCCGGTAAACCCACGATTCTCGCGCGCATCGAGACAACCCCCGACGACGTTCACGGCATGATCGCGGCCGAAGGAGTGCTGACCGCAAAGGGTGGCGCGACGTCGCACGCGGCCGTCGTCGCGCGCGGCATGGGCAAGCCGTGCGTGGCAGGCTGCGATGCACTGGAAATCGACTGGCAGCACCATACCGCGACGATTGCGGGAAAGCCACTGAAGGAAGGCGATTGGATTACGATCGACGGCACGACCGGAAACGTCGTCGCGGGCCGCCTGCGATTGATCGATCCTCCGTCCCGGTTGCCGGAGTGGCTCGCCGAATTCCTGAGCTGGGCGGATGCGGCGCGCCGCCTCGACGTCTGGGCGAATGCGGACACCCCGGAAGACGCGCGCAAAGCGCGCGAGCTCGGTGCGCACGGGATCGGACTGTGCCGGACGGAGCACATGTTCATGCAGCGCGACCGCTTGCCGATCGTGCAGCAGATGATCATGGCTCAAAGCACCGACGCGCGGGCAGCGGCGCTCGCGCAGCTCCTTCCGTTCCAACGGGAAGACTTCGTAGGAATTCTGGAAGCTATGGAAGGCTACCCGGTCACGATCCGGCTGTTAGACCCACCCTTGCACGAGTTTCTGCCGAAACTGGAAGACTTGCTCGTCGAAACCACACAACTTCGCGCGAGCAAAGGGACTGCGGCGCCGGAATACCGTGAAAAGGCGCGCCTGCTCAAGCGCGTTCAGCAACTCCACGAGCAGAATCCGATGCTTGGATTGCGCGTCTGCCGCCTCGGCATCGTTTTTCCGGAAATCTATGCGATGCAAGTCCGCGCCATTTTCGAAGCGGCGTGTATCCTCAAAACGCGCGGCATCGATGCGCGGCCGGACGTCATGATTCCGGGCGTTGGGACGCGGGAGGAGATGCGTTTCACGCACGATGCGGCAAAGGCGGTCGCCGATGAAGTGCTCCGGGCTCGCGACGTCACGCTTACCTATCGGATCGGAACGATGATAGAACTCCCGCGCGCCTGTATGGTCGCGGATCAACTCGCGGAATGCGCCGAGTTTTTCTCGTTCGGCACAAACGATCTGACGCAGACGACGTATGGGTACAGCCGCGACGACGCCGAGGCAACGTTCATTCCGGTATACCTCGACAAGAAGATTCTGGCGGACGATCCGTTCCAGGTGCTGGATCGTTCGGGCGTTGGGGCGCTCATGCGCATCGCCGTCGAGCGCGGCAAGCAGAGCCGTCCGGCGATCAAGCTTGGAATATGCGGCGAGCACGGCGGCGAGCCGTCAAGCATCGCCTTTTGCCACGGCTTAGGGCTGGATTACGTTTCGTGTTCGCCGTATCGCGTGCCCATCGCACGCCTCGCTGCCGCACAGGCTGCGCTCGGTGCCTTAAACTCGAATTAGATCGGCCGCGAACGGGAACACGCCCACTTGGGCACTCGTTGCTCTGAACGGATAACCCGTTTTCTTCCCGTTCATCATGCAAGGAGTCCATACCATGGCGAATCTCAAGAGTGTAACCGGAGCAGCAATTCTCTCCCTCGCGATGTTTGCGGCCGGCGCAGCCTTTACCGGGTCGGCCAGCGCGCGCTCGGAAACCGGAAGCGCGTGGAACATCGTTCAAGTGCAAAGCCGCCTCGGTAATTTGGTCTATCAGTTGGATCAAGACAATCACGATTACGGCGGCCATCGCGTCGCGGCAATCGCCGATTTGCGCGCCGCGCAAGCGCAACTCCAATACGCGCTCGACTACGACGCCACGCATCCCCATTAGGTTACATAACGCAGTTAGCGAGTGGGCCCTCGGCGAGCGAGCTTAAACAGGAATCAGCGAGCGAGTCGAGGGTCCCGAGCGTCTCGAACGATTTCGCGGCAGATGCGGCGGGCTTCCGCGACGTTCACCACGGAACGGCGCACGAACAGCTTTCGCCAGAACGCCTTGCCCGTGATGCGTTTGATCAAGTCGCTGGCGTCGCGCGCGTCGATTTGACCGGCGGGGGTTTGAACGACGATGGTTGGCCGGCGATCGTCGGTGCCCATCGGGAGCCGATGCATCAGCTGCTCCTGGCTGTCCGCCCAGACGCCGTCACCCCAGCGCTCGCGAAGCGCGTTTTCGCAGCGTTCGAAGCTATGCAAGTCGGCCTCCGCGTTGAACTCAGCCGCTAACGCGAACAGGCGCACGCGCTCGCGTAACGCGTTCGCGGCCGTCGATTTGAGGCCGCGCAGCTCGTTCAACACCCGAAAGTCGTCCCACGCGAGGAATTCTTCGATGGAATCCAGCGCCCGAGGTTCGCGCCACATCTCCGCCAGCGCCTCTTGCAGGATGTGTTCGAACATGCGCGTCGTGTGATGAAAGTACACCGTGGCGAACATCATGTAGCGTGCCAGTACGAACGATTCCAGTGCGACGACGCCGCGTCCGTCGATGCCGAGCACCGCTCCGGTGCCTCCATTCAAAATCCGAAGCGATCCGAACAATTGCGCACTGTCGTATCGTCCGCTCGCGACCCCGGTAAAATATGCGTCGCGCAGGAGGTAGTCCATGCGATCGGCGTCGAGGTTCGGGCCGCTGACGATTTCGGAGAG
>JAFAIW010000252.1 GCA_019236495.1 Vulcanimicrobiota bacterium
GATGCGGCGTCTATCTGCGGGATTGGCCGCTTTGCCGCCGTGGCGTCGGAAGCGTGCGACAAGCTCGCCGCGCTTGACGGCCTTCACCCATGCTGTATGACTAAACCCGAACTTTCGTACGCATTCCACGAAGCTATGCCCGGCGTCATGATACGCCTGAACCGCGACCCAATCGTAGACTCTCCGCACATATAGCTATCCCTCCGAACCGCTCGCCGGCAAGGGGTGCAGGCGGAGAAACCTGCTCGTTTTTTCGGGCATTGCAAGCGAGGAGGCCGGGTATACCGAATGAATCGAGCCCACCCTTCGAGGCTCGCGCTTCGCGCTCGCGCCTCAGGGTGACACGGGTGACGCATTGGAGGATCTTTGCAGGCGATAGTGCTGGTCGGGGGCGAGGGAACGCGGCTGCGGCCGCTTACCTACGGTACCCCCAAGCCCATGGTGCCGATCGTGAACGTGCCGTTTTTGGCACGCACGATGGAGCGTTTGCACGAGGCGGGAGTGCGCGACGTCATCCTTCCGGCCGGCTACATGCCGCATGCCATCACCGATTATTTCGGCGACGGCAGCCGCCTCGGTTTGCGCATCACGTACGTGATCGAAGATACGCCGATGGGAACCGCGGGTGCCATCAAGAACGTCGAGCAGCACATTCACGAGCCGTTCTTCGTGCTCAACGGCGACATTCTCACCAGCCTCGACTTGCGCGCGATGATGGAATACCACCATCAGAAGCGCGGGCTCGGCACGCTGCATCTCATCCGCGTCGAAGATCCGTCCGCGTTCGGATGCGTCGTGCACGATCCGTCCGGACGCATTTCCGCATTCGTCGAAAAGCCCAAACGCAGCGAAGCACCGACCGACGAAGTGAACGCCGGTACGTATCTTTTCGAGCCGGAAATTCTCGACCTGATCCCATCCGGACGAAACGTGTCGATCGAGCGTGAAACGTTCCCGAAAATTCTGGCCGATGGACTCGCGCTCTATGCGTACACGACGAACGATTATTGGATGGATATCGGACGGCCCGAAAATTACCTCGACGCGCATCGCGACATCCTCTCAGGCGCGATGCCGCTGCGCCTCGAACCGGGCATCACCGGCAACGGCGCCTCGGCGTTGCAAGACGTCGCGGTCGTTCCACCGATTCACGTCGCGGCCGGCGCGCACGTCGGAGCGGGCGCACATCTCGGCCCAAATGTGGTCCTCGGACCGGGCTGCACGATCGGCGAACGCGCCGTCATCAAAGACTCCGTCCTTTGGGACGACGTTCGCGTCGGAGAAGGCGCCCGGATCGACGGAAGCATCATTGCAAGCGGCTCCTCGATTGGGGCTGGTGCAACCATTTCGGCCGGAAGCGTGATCGGACATCATACGGAGATCGCCGCCGGTCAGGTGGTGGAAGCGGGCGCTCGAATCGGGCCGACGGCACCGCTCGCGCAAGCAACGTAGGTTTTGCCTGCGCTTCCGCTCGGGTAAAGGAAACCGGTGTTACGAACGATGTTCATGGGGAGCTTTCCGCCGCGTGAATGCGGGATTGCGACTTTTACCAAAGACGTCGTCGATGCGTACGACCGGGCTTTCAATACCAAAAGCGAGATCATCGCGGTCGACGAACCCGGCGGTGAAATGCGCGCATACGGCCCGGAAGTCGTCGCTCGACTAGAAGCCGCCGAACGCAAGAGCTACAGCGACATCGCGGCGATCGTCAACGCGCATCCCTGTGAATTGCTAAACATTCAGCACGAATACGGCCTCTTCGGCGGCGAACGCGGCGAATGGCTGATCGATACGCTGAAACAGATCGAAAAACCGATCGTCCTCACTGCCCACACCGTGCTGCCCGAGCCCGACGACGTCATGCTGCGCGTCACGCGCGAGCTGTGCCGCTACAGCACGTCGGTGGTCGCACTTTCCGAAACCGGGCGCCGCCTTCTGGAAGAAATCTACGGCATCGAGCCGCAAAAGCTGCGCGTGATCCATCACGGCGTTCCCGACGTACCGTTCAGCTCGACCGATCAAGCCAAAGCATCGTTCGGCGTCGGCCAGCGCCTGGTGATTTCGACGTTCGGACTGATCAATCGCGGCAAAGGGTTGGAATACGCCATTCAAGCCATGCGGCGCGTCGTGCAAGCGCATCCGGAGGCGCTCTACCTCATCCTCGGCGAAACGCATCCTCAGGTGCGGCGCCAGGAAGGCGAGTCCTATCGCGAATCGCTGCAAACGATGGTGCGCGAATTCGGGCTCGAAAACAACATCAAGCTCGTCGACAAATACCTCGACTTCGACGAGCTCGTAACGTATCTGCAGGCCACCGACATTTATCTCACGCCCTATCTCAACCCGACGCAAATCGTCAGCGGGACGTTGGCGTACGCGGTCGGCTGCGGAAAGGCCATCGTCTCGACCCCATATCTCTACGCCAGTGAAGTGCTGGCGCACGGGCGTGGCTTCTTATGCAACTTCCGCGATGCGGAATCCATTGCCGACAACGTGATCGCGTTGCTCGACGACCCGGCGCTGCGGCGCAGCACGGAACGGCGCGCGTATCGCTTCGGCCGGCAGATGACGTGGCCGCACGTGGCGCTCGACTACGGCGCGGTCTTCGCCGAGCTCGTGCCGTCGATGGCGCGCCCAGTGGAACTCGTCCACAGCGCATGAACAAAACACGCGTCGTTCCACCGCCGCTGGATCACGTCATCGCGCTCAGCGACGATACCGGCATCATTCAACATGCAGTCTGCGACGTGCCGAACCGCTCGACGGGCTACTGCACCGACGACGTCTCTCGCGCGTTCATGGTCGTCCTCGCGAAATTGCAGCTCGACCCCCGTGACGCAGCGGCCGCCCGCCTCGCCACGATCTATCTGTCGTTCCTTCACGACGCGCAAATGGAATGCGGACGCTTTCACAATTTCATGAGCTACGAACGCCAATGGCTCGACGACTGCGGCACGCAGGACTCGATCGGTCGCGCGATTTGGTCGCTCGGTTACGGCATCCGCTGTGCTCCCCGCGATTCGTGGAAGCAGGTGTGCGCGCTGCTGCTCGAGCGCGGGCTGCCGCACGCCGGCGCACTGGAGCACATCCGCTCGCAAGCCTACGCGGCGATCGGGCTGGCGCATGCAATTACGGCGCGCGCCACCCTTAATGATGTCACCCTGAGGAGCGAGCGCGAAGCGCGAGCCTCGAAAGGTCAGGGTGCCACGTTGCGGATGCTGGCCGAGAAAATCAAAGCGGCGTATTTCGCGCACCGGGACGGCGAGTGGCAGTGGTTCGAGAACGCCATGACCTACGACAACGCGCGCCTCTGCGAGGCGATGTTGCGGGCCGGACTCGCGCTGCGCGACGACGAGCTGATTGCAATCGGCCTGCGCACGCTTTCCTTTTATACGGGCGTCGTGATGGAGGACGGGATCTTCGTTCCGATCGGCAACGACGGCTGGTACGAGCGCGGCGGAACGCGCGCCCGATATGGCCAGCAACCGCTCGAAGCCGCCGCAATGATCGACGCGGCGCTCGTCGCCTACGACTGTACGGCGGATCCGTCATTTGTCGCAACGGCACACACGGTTTTGGGGTGGTATCACGGCCGCAACCTGCGCGGCGCGGTCATGGTGGAACGCGGTGGATGCCACGACGGTTTAGAGGAAGGCGAAATCAATCAAAATATGGGGGCAGAATCCACCCTCGCCTATCTCGCAAGTGCATATGCGCTGGCGGAACGGCCTGCCAAGAGCCTGACACTGGCGCGTTAAGCGCCCCGAGGCAGAATGGGCCTCCGCGGCGAATAAACGACCCAGATGTTAGCGGAAATTGATTCTCTCAACGACGTACAAGCCGCGGCCGTTCGTCATGCGAATGGGCCGTGTTTAATCTTTGCGGGTGCGGGCAGCGGCAAGACCCGCGTGCTCACGCATCGCATCGCATATCTGCTGCGCGAGCTGAGCGTTGCCCCCGATCGCATTTTGGCGGTGACCTTCACCAATAAAGCCGCCGGCGAGATGAAGAGCCGTCTCGAGCGTATGGCCGGCGACGCCGCGCGCGACGTGTGGGCCGGTACCTTCCATGCAATGTGCGTGCGCATTCTGCGCCGCGACGGAAAGAAGATCGGCGTCTCTTCGAATTTCGGTATCATCGACGAAGCGGATCAGCGCGCACTTCTCAAAGACATCCTCGCCGACCTCGATTACGACGAACGTCAACTCGCTCCCGGCGCATGTCTGGGCGAAATCAGCAAGGCCAAGAACGCATTGCAAACGCCCGCCCAATATCTCGAAACGCACACGTCGTTCATCGGCGAGCGTTTCGGCAACGTGTACGCGGAATACGAACGCCGGCTCGCCGAATCGAACAGTCTGGACTTCGACGACCTGATCGTCAAGACGATTCGCCTGTTTGAAGAAGACAAGACCATTCGCGAGCGCTATCAGAGCAAGTTCCAATACGTGCTCGTCGACGAATATCAAGACGTCAACTACGCGCAGTATAAGCTCGTCGCGGTCTTGGCGGACAAACACAAGAATATTACGGTCGTTGGCGACGACGATCAATCGATCTATTCGTGGCGCGGCAGCGACTATCGCATGATCCTGCGCTTTGAAGAAGACTTCCCCGGCGCGAAAGTGTTCAAGCTCGAAGAAAACTACCGAAGCACGCAGCGCATTCTCGACGCGGCAAACGCGCTCGTCGGCAACAACAAGAACCGCTCGCCGAAGACGCTCTTCACCAGTCGCCTCGAGGGTGAGCCGGTAACCGCCTTCAAAGCTGAAACGGAACGCGCCGAAGCGCGCTACGTGGTCGAGAAGATCAAAGAGTCGGTGCGCGAGGGCGCGGCGTATCGCGACTTCCTAGTGCTCTATCGCACCAACGCGCAGTCGCGCGTGTTCGAAGAAGCGATGATCTCGGAAGGCATTCCGTACCGCGTCATCGGCGGCGTGGGTTTCTACGCGCGTCAAGAAATCAAAGACGTCATCGCCTACTTGCGCTACATCCTCAACCCGGCCGATGCGATCGCGTTCAAACGCATCGTGAACGTGCCGCGCCGCAGCATCGGCGCGCAGACGCTCGCGAGCCTCGTACAAGCCGCGACCGATGCGCAGATGTCGGTCGGCGAAGTCGTGTTCGACAAAGAACTGCTGCGCAAAGCCGTTCCGAAGAAGCAGAAAGAGCTGGAACGGTTCGCCGAGCTGATTCAGAGCTGGCGCGACCGGTACGAGAGCCTGTCGCTGACCGATCTCGTCGTTGCGGTGATGGAAGAATCCGGCTACGTGCGCGAGCTGCAAAACGAAGACACCAACGACGCGCGCTCGCGCTTGGAAAACCTGCAAGAATTCGTGAGCGTCGCGCGCGAGCACGAAGGCCGCGACGAGGGCGGATCGCTCGGTGATTTCCTCGGGAACATCGCGCTAATCAGCGATCTCGATGCGCTCGATCCCGACGCCTCGTACGTCACGCTGATGACGATGCACGGGGCGAAGGGCTTGGAATTCCACACCGTCTTTCTGACCGGGCTCGAGGAAGGCGTTTTCCCGCACAACCGCGCGCTGGTCGATCAAACGGAGCTGGAAGAAGAACGCCGGCTCGCGTACGTCGGCGTGACGCGTGCGATGGAGCGCCTGTATCTGTCGTTCGCAGAACGGCGCACGCTGTTCGGCAACACGTTCGCGCACCCGAAATCTCGGTTTTTGGAAGAGATGCCGAACATCGAAACGCTCGGCAACGTGGCGCTGCCGCGGCCGGCCGGTGGACGGTGGCGCGAAGTGGCCATTCACGAAACGGCCGGTGCGGGCGTTTCGATGGGCCTCGAACCCGGCGACAAAGTACGCCATCCGAAATGGGGCGAGGGAACCGTCGCCAGCATCATCGGTGCGGGCGGTGACGGACTGTTGACCATCAATTTCCCGAACGTCGGGCAGAAGATGGTCATGCTCAAGTACGCGCCTCTCGAAAAAGTCTAACTGCCGCCGCGTGGCATGCTGCGCGTAGCGGTGGCCGGCGTGCACGGGCGCATGGGGCGCCTAGCCGCACAGACCGTCGAAGCTGCCGCCGATCTGGAACTGGTCGGCGGCTTTGCGCGTAACGCCGACCCCGAACGCCACATCTACAGCGATTTTACCGCGCTGTTGCACGCCGCAAAACCCGACGTCGTCGTCGATTTCACGACGCATCCCATTACGGTGGACATCGCCCATGCGTGCATCGTACACGGCGTCTCGCCGGTGATCGGTTCGAGCGCGTGGACGCCGCAAGAACGCGACGAGCTGGCGGCGGTCGCGCGCGCGCATCTGATCGGGTCGATGCTCGTGCCGAACTTCGCGGTCGGTGCCGTGCTCTTGATGCAGTTTGCGCAGCACGCAGCGCGGTTTTTCCCGAGCGTCGAAATCGTCGAGATGCACCGCGCGGAAAAACTCGACAAGCCGAGCGGCACGGCCCGGGCGCTTGCGGAACGTATCGGCGCGGTGACGCACGCCGACGTACCGATTCACTCGGTGCGCTTGCACGGCGTCCTCGCGCATCACGAAGCAATCTTCGGTAACACCGGCGAAACATTCGCGCTGCGCCACGACTCGCTGACCTCGGAGTCGTTCGCCCAAGGGATTTTGCTGGCGGTGCGTGCAGTGCGTTCCTACAAAGAACTCGTGGTCGGCATCGACGCGCTTGTCGAGGCGGTACGATGAAAGTCGCGGTGGTCGGTGCGACGGGCGTGGTGGGTGCGGCGCTTTTGCAAATTCTGCAAGAACGCGAGCTGCCGATCGAACGCGTGGCTGCATTTGCGTCGAGCGAAAAGCCCGAAGGCGTATCGTTCAACGGCACGACGTTGCCCGTGCACGCGGTCAGCGCCGAGCGCCTGGCGGAATTCGATGCGGTCTTTTTCGCGAGCGGCGAAGATCAAAGTGCGACCTACGCGCCCGCCATCGCAAAACGCGGCGGCATTGTGATCGACAACAGCGCGACGTTCCGCCTTCAGCCCGACGTGCCTTTGGTCGTTCCGGAGATCAACGGCGAAACGATCGAAGCCCATCACCGCATCTTTCCGGTGGCCAACTGCACGGCAATCGTGCTGTGCGTTGCGCTCGCGCCGGTGCGCGAGCACGCCGGATTGCGCGCGGTCCAAGTCGCGACATACCAGTCGGTGAGCGGCGCCGGACGTGCCGGCCTGCAAGAGCTTGCCGACGGCGAAGCGGCCGTCGTCGGCGAATATCCCGAACCGCGTCCGGCCGTCTTCGGTGCGCCGATCGTGCGCAACGTCGTGCCGTTCGTCGGCACGGCCGCACACGACGGCTATACGAGCGAAGAGACCAAGGTTCGCGAGGAGACGCGCAAGATTTTGAATCAGCCGGAGCTACGCATCGCGGTGACGGCGGTGCGCGTTCCGGTGCGATACGCGCATTCAGAGGCGGTGTTTTTTGAAACGGAAGGCACGACGAGCGTCGCGGAATTGAGCCGCGCATTCGAAACGGCGGCGGGCGTCGCGTATCACGCCGAGGGAATCGTGACGCCGCGCGAAGTCGAAGGCCAAGATCAGGTGCACGTCGCGCGCCTGCGTGCCCAAGACGATTCCGGAACGCGCTTTGCGATGTGGGTCGTCGGCGATCAGGTGCGCAAAGGAGCCGCAACCAACGGCGTGCAGATTCTCGAATTGCTACTGAAGCGCGGATGGGCGGGTGCGGCCAAATGATGGTGCGGCGCACGGCGGTGCTGAAGTTCGGCGGGACGTCCCTCGGTGATGAAGCATCGCGCGAGATCGCGATGCTGCGCGTTCGCGAGGCGGTGCAAGAAGGTTATGCGGTGGTCGTGGTGTGTTCCGCGATGGGACGCGCTCCTTCACCGTACGCCACGGATTCGCTGCTCGCGCTCACCGGCGGAACGCTCGGCGGGGCGAACGTGGATTTGGCGCTTGCCGCCGGCGAGATGATCGCCGCGTCGGTCTTCGCCGAACTGCTCGATCGCAATCAAGTGCCGGCCCGCGCGCTTTCCGGAGCGCAAGCCGGCATTCGAACGGACGAGCATTTCGGAAATGCCAACGTGGTGCGCGTCGATCCGATTGCGGTCGAAGCATTGCTCGATGCCGGCATCGTCCCGGTCGTGGCGGGCTTTCAGGGCGCGACCGAACATGGCGACGTCACGACCCTGGGGCGCGGCGGCACCGACCTCAGCGCGATCGCGCTCGGCCATGCGGTCGGCGCGGAACGCATCGACATCTACACCGACGTGAGCGGCGCGATGACCGCCGATCCGCACCGCATCAACGGCGCGCGCCGCATCGAGCGCGCGGAGCTGCTCGAGATGAGCGAGCTGGCCGAACACGGCGCGAAAGTGATGCACGCCAAAGCGGCCGATTACGCGCAGCAGACGCGTACGCCCTACGCAATCAAAGGGTTACGTACCGGCGTCGGCACCGTAGTCGAAGCCGGCGTCGACCGGCACAGTCCCGTCACCGGCGTCACATCCACCGCGAACTT
>JAFAIW010000272.1 GCA_019236495.1 Vulcanimicrobiota bacterium
CGATGGTTTCGACGCGCTGCGCAGCCTCACCGATCGCAAACGCCGGCTCGGCGAGAAGGGTCAACGCGCGCGGCCGCGCTCGTCGGGCGGCCGCTGGAGCGTGCTGCAGTCGGAGACGACCGAGCTCGACGCGGAGGCGTTCGCGCGCCGGCTGCTCGCGCGCTGGGGCGTCGTCTTCCGCGACGTGGTCGCGCGCGAGAGCTTGGCGCCGCCGTGGCGCGAGGTGTTGGTGGCGCTGCGGCGGATGGAAGCGCGCGGCGAGATTCGCGGCGGGCGGTTCGTGTCGGGCTTCGTCGGCGAGCAGTTCGCGTTGCCGGAGGCGCTGGATGCGTTGCGCGCAGCGCGGCGCGCCGGAGACGATGCAGAACCGGTTCAAGTGGGTGCCTACGATCCGCTGCAACTCACCGGCGTGATCTTGCCGGGGAGCAGGCGAGAGCTCACGGCGGTTTCGTAACGGGCACTCTTGTGGCGAACGTTGCGCAAGGTATCGAAGGAATGAAGCTGCTCTTTTGCGCGTACGGATCGCTCTCATGGATGCCGCTTCACCCACCGCCGGATTACGAGATGCAGTTTGCTGTCGCCGTCGTTGAAGTCAATACGTCGCAGGCGATACCAAACGCACCTGCCCCGCAGATTGTGCTGTATGGCAGACGGCCAAAATTGATGAAGACGAGGCGCGTGGTTTCCGTCGAAGTCTTTGACGAACCGTGGGTTCAAAACGAAGGCTATATGGCCTACTATCTGAATACCGATTCTCGCGGACGCACGCATCCCTGGGACGGTACGCTACCGCCAGGTATGGTTCACTTGCGCATCCGCGTGGCGCTCGACACGCAAGAGTTCATAGACGCCGTCGACGGGAAATGCCGAGTTACGATCGGCACGCACGAAGTCGACGGCCGCGTTGACGGCAGCTGGGCCACTTAACCGTGACGTCGGAACTCTCGCTTTTCGAGCGTAACGAGCCCGACCGCGCACGCGGCGGTAATGGCGGTGACGGCCGCAAGAAAGCCGAACGCGTCGCCCCACCCTGCCGCAACTTCCAGCCGCGCGATAACGATGCCGGCGAGTGAGGCGCCGACATAGCCGACGCCGTCGATGATGCCGGAAGAGAGTGCGCTGCCTTTCTTTCCGCCGAAGTCGAGCGCCATCGCGCCGGCCAAATACGAATACGGCCCAGAGTTGAAGAGCTGCACGGCGACGACGAGTACCACCGCTAACCAGCCTGCGCCTTTCGGAGCGACGCCCAGCGCCCCAAGAGTAATCGTCGCGAGAATCAAGCCGCCGAGTGTGATGCGTGCGCGCGCAATCGGTCCGAGCCGATCGCTCAACCAGCCGCATCCGAGCACCGAAAATGCGCCGGCGATGGGAGAAAGCGCGCTCAGACCGGCCCCGTGCGCTGCGTCGAATCCGGCACCGGTAACGTAGTACGTCGGCGTCCACGTCGCCAGCGCTTCGCGCAGCAACGTCGTGCCGAACGATAGCGCGCACACGATCCAAAATGCGGGGCTGCCGACCAGCGGCAGCACGAGGGCGCGCAATCCCGTCGGACGATCCTGCGCACCGCTTTCGCCGAAAACGTTGATCGGGTTGACGTCGGGCGGTGCAAGTCCGGCGTCGGTGCGCGATTCCTTCAAGAAAACGAGCACGACGAGGAACACGAGCGCGAGCGCGGCGGCCGCGATCAAAAAAATCGCGCGCCAGCCGAATCCGGCGCCGATCAGCGCTCCCGCACCGGCGCGCGTGGCCGCGTCTCCGATCAAGAAGCTGAGGCTCAACACGGCCATGGCGCTTCCGTACGCCGCGTAGTCGAGCCACTTCGAACTGACTTTGACAAGCCCGGCCCAACCCATCGACTGGAACAATCGATTGCCGATCCAGGCGAGCGTCAAGACCGCGGGAATGCTGGATGTGGCGAAGACCGCGGTAAACGCCACCGCACCGAACATCGCGGCAAGCAAAATGCGCTTACCACCGAAAAAATCTGCTAAACCCGTCAGGAAGAACTTTCCAAACGCGTATGCCAGCGTACCGATCGAGGCGAGCGCGCCGATCGTCACCGTTGCGTCGCTCGCGCTCATTCCACGACCGTGGAGGTCCGCAATCAGAAGCGGAGCCGTCGCCGGCAAAATCGAGCGGCAGAAATAGATGCTGCCGTATCCGGCAAAAAGCAACGCGATGGTCCGGGCGACGCGCGTTCGCATGACGAGGTGGCGCTTGTCGCCGGAGGCGAGCTTCCCTGCAGCACGTTAAGGTTGCATAATGGAGGGCCTGTGGGTTGCGCTGCAGAGATGAGGTTGTCATGACGTCGCCGATCCGTGCGGTAATCTTCGATTGGGCCGGAACGATCGTCGATTTCGGTTCGCTCGCGCCCGTCATGGCGTTCGCGGCGGCGTTCGAAGACGCGCGCGTCCCCGTAACGCTCGAAGAAATCCGTAAACCGATGGGCCTGCCGAAACGCGATCACATCGTGAAGATGTTCGATGATGGCGAAATTCGCGACCGGTGGCGTCGCGAGCATCGCGCCGATCCTACCGGGGACGACATTGATGCGCTCTATGCGGCGACGAACGATCGGCTTATCGACTTGCTGCCCAAGCACGCCGAACCGATTCCAGGAACGCTCGAAGCGATCGGCGCGCTGCGCGCCGCCGGCGTCAAGATCGGATCGAACTCTGGCTATGCCGCGCCGCTGATGGAAATTCTGACGGGCGCGGCACGCGCGCACGGATTGGTGGTGGATTGCGTGGTGAGCGCCTCGGACGTGAGCGCTCCGCGGCCGGCGCCCGACTTGTCGTTCAAATGTTTGGAGTTGCTTGAATTGGAACGCGGCAGCGTGGGGATCAAGGTGGATGATACGGGCGTCGGGATTGAAGAAGGGCGTAACGCCGGATTATGGACGGTCGCCGTTGCCGTTTCCGGCAACGCGATGGGTCTGTCGCTCGCAGAATGGTCGGCGCTGACGCCCGACGAGCAAAACGTTCGGCGTCGTCACGCGCATGAGGCGCTTCGCGGCTTCGGACCGGATTACGTCGTCGATTCGGTGGCCGATCTCGCCGGCGTCGTCACGGACGTCGAACGGCGCGTCGCAGCGGGCGAACGCGTTCTCGCGTGACCGCGCGGTACGATCTTGCGGTCGTGGGCGCCGGAATCGTCGGCTTGGCGCACGCACTGGCGGCATCGCGTCGTGGTCTGCGCGTGGCCGTCATCGACCGCGATTCGCGCGCAAACGGCGCGTCGATCCGCAACTTCGGATTCATCACCGTCACGGGGCAATCGGCCCAAACATGGGCGCGTGCATTCGTTACGCGGAGAATCTGGGAAGAACTCGCACCGCAGGCCGGCATTCCGATCGTGCATCGGAACGAATGCGTCATCGTCCATTCACCGGAAGCGCTCGCGGTGCTCGAAGAATTCGTCGCGACCCACATGGGAGCGGGATGCGAGCTGCTGGCGGCGCGCGAGGCGGTAAAACGGGTTCCGATGGCGCGCCCGAAAAGCGTCAGCGGCGCACTCTGGAGCCCGCACGAACTGCGCGTCGAGCCGCGCACCGCGATTCCGGCGCTGGCCGCATATCTCGAAAAGCGTTGGAACGTAACGTTCCAAAGAAAAGCGGCCGTACGCGCCGTTTCCGCGACCGTAGTCGAAACCACCAACGAAACCTTCCATGCGGAGCGCGTCGTCGTCGCGCCCGGGCCGGATCTGGTTACGTTATTTCCCGAGGTGCACGCGCAGCACGGCGTGCGGTTGTGCAAGCTGCAAATGCTGCGTCTCGCTCCGCAGCCGCCCTCATGGCGGTTGCCGGCTTCGATCATGTCCGACTTCGCGCTGGTTCGTTACAAGGGGTTTAGCGCACAACCCGCAGCGGCGGCACTTCGGAAACATCTCGAAAAAGCCGAACCGTGGATATTCGAATACGGCATTCACTTGATCGTCGTCCAGAGCGAAGACGGTTCGCTCGTCATCGGCGACTCCCACGACTACGGCGCGACGCCCGATCCGTTCTATTCGCACGAGATCGAAGAAGCGATTCTGCAGCTCGCGCACGGCGTGCTCGACATCCCAAATCGCGAGGTAATGGAGCGATGGATCGGGATTTATCCGCAATCCGAGCAGTGCGAGTGGTTCGTCGTTGCCCCCGACACGCAAACGCGCATCGTGCAAGTCACCACCGGCAACGGGATGAGTACGGCGTTCGGCCTCGCTGAAGAGGTGATCGCCGAACTCTGCGGCGACGCTACCTTCGCCGGTTCCTCAAAGCCCGAGCTCTGACAGGTTCGGGTGATCGTACGGGCGCGGCTTCGAGCGGTCCCAATGGTACTTGCGATCGGCCTCTTTGATCGGCCGATCGTTGATTGAGGCGTAGCGGGCTTCCATCAGGCCCTTTTCGTTGAATTGCCAGTTTTCGTTACCGTACGATCGGAACCAATGCCCTGAATCGTCATGCCACTCGTATGCAAAGCGCACTGCGATCCGATTTTCATCGAAGGCCCACAGCTCTTTGATCAAGCGATAGTCGAGCTCTCGTTCCCACTTGCGCGTGAGGAAATCGACGATCTCTTCGCGACCGTTGACGAACTCGGTCCGATTACGCCAACGGCTGTCCTTCGTGTAGGCAAGGGAGACTCGCTCGGGATTGCACGAGTTCCAGCCGTCCTCGGCTGCCCGAATCTTTTGCACGGCCGTTTCTTTGGTGAACGGCGGCAACGGCGGGCGTTCTTCGATTGAACTGCTCATGAGAGAGTGATAGCACGGCAAAAAATCCAAAACCTCGTTTGAAAGGTGGCCATCGCCCGCCGGGGTATCTGTGGGCCGTGGTTCGCCGTCTTCCCACCATCGTGGCATTGCTCGGGCTGGCGTTTACGCAACCAGCGCGCGCCCAGTCGCCACTCGGATCGATCGACGGTCTCGTCATCACGGTAGATCGAGTCCCCGTTTCCAACGCGCTCGTAACCATCGGGGGTGACGGTGCGCCCCGCGTGCAGCGAACCGACGCGCGCGGGCGTTTTCGTCTCGCGGGCTTTCCGCCGGGGACGTACTCGATCCAGGCGGTTGCCCGCGGTTTCGTTCGATCGACCCCACGCGTCGTCGACGTGCGCACCGGCGAAGCGACGTCGATAGAGCTGCAACTATCCACTTCGACGACGTCGCTCACCACTATCGGAACCGTCTCGACGAAGCGCGGCGATCAGGCGCTCTCGACGTCATCTGCGCCAATGCGTGAATTGAGCGCGCAAGACTACGCAGCGCGCGGTTATACAAGCGTCGCGCAAATGCTCGCGAGCGGCGCCACGTCTGCGACGGTCATCCGCACCGTGAGTGGAAGTCCCAATGGTCCAGTGGTCGTGGCGTTGCGCGGACCGGACCCGACGGAAACGCTGGTCGACGTCGATGGGCACGCGATCAACAGCGGAGGAACCGGCGCGTTCGATCTGACGATGCTCGATCCCGCGGCACTTTCGAGCGTACAGCTCGTTTACGGTATCTCGCCGTCGTCGCTCGTCGGGCCGAATACCATCGATGGGGCGGTCAATGTCCGTACGATAGAACCGAGCACCAATCCCAGTACGCTGTTTCGCGTGTCGCAGGGTTCCTTCGGGACGTTCGGCGCAACGGTGCAAGGAACAGGCACGTACGACAACGTGGGATACGCGGTTTCGATGCATGCGTTCTCGACGCAAGGCGCCGTCAATCAGGCAATTCCCGACGGCGACGGGACGGGTTCCAACGTGGGCAGCGGTGCAAGCGGTTCGTCGATTCTCGCAAAGCTGCAAGTGCCGCTCGAGCGCGGCAGCGGACGGCTCGCGTTTTCGTTCCGCGATCAAGCGGCCTCCCGCGACCTTTCCGCCCCGCTCACCACGCTGGACCAAACCTCGGCGATTCCGGTGTACACGAGCTTTGCCGGTTCGTTGTTGCAGGCGCACAATGCGGGATATGGTCTCGACGTTTTGCTGCCGGTTGGACAAACGACCTTGCTTTTTCGTCACCTGACGTCGGTTGCGGATCAATCGGTTTTTGGACCAGCGGCCGGAACGAGTCCGTATCTCTACGACGACCACGATCTTCTTGCCGATGATACGCTCGAATTCGAACGGGCCGTCCCCAAGGGCAGTCTTTCGCTGAAGTTAGCCATTCGCAACGAATCGCTCGACACCGAGCAAATCTCCGGTGCTACGACCGATCAATCATCCGCGCGTGATCCGCAAGACGTCGCGGTTGCGATTCCTACCTCTCCGTTGACCGATCTCATGCAACGGCAGCGTTCCACCGTCTTACGCTATACCGTGGATCCGACGGTCAAACTACACTACACGGTGGCAGCCTACTACAGCAACTTCAGCAGCTTCGGCACCAGTTTCGATCCGCGGTTCGGATTCGTGTGGACGCCGAACGCACAGAGCGCGGCGCACCTTTCCGTAGGGACGACGTTTCAAGCGCCCCAATTGCCGGAACTGTACGTTCCGCCCGCGCTGCCGCCGGTCGGCTCGAACGGATACGTCAACGTCGGAAACCCGAATCTCAAGGCCGACCACGCGACGGACTACGATCTCGGCTTCGAACATCGCTTCGCGGGCGACCGCTGGGCGCGCGCGCGCGTCGACGTCTATCAAACAAACTTGCGGACACCGTCGCAGCGCTACTATTCTCCGACGCCGTGTCCGCCTGCGATGCCGCCCGAATGCCTGAGCTTCCCGATCAACATAGGCGGCGCGATCTATCGCGGCATCGAGCTATCGTTGGATCGTTTGCTTGCGCCATCGACGACGCTGCATGCGGCATACAGCGTCAATAGCGCGTTTGCGACGACGGTTTCGCCGGAATTTCAAAACGGCACCATCGTTCCGGGCGAGCAATTCCAGGGTGTGCCGCTTCACAAAGCGGTGCTGGAAGTTTCCCATAACGGCCAAAGCGGCCTTTCCTATAATGCCGGCTTGACGTATGAGGATAGCTATAACGAGTTGAATCGGCCGGCGTTTGCTACGGTCGAGGCCGGCCTGAGTTATCGCCTTCGTGCTTTTTCGCTCGCGCTCTATGGGACGAATCTGACGAACGTATACGCGAATCCCTTTACACTGGTTGGGCAAGGCATTCCCTACGGCGGTGTGTCCGGGCCGATCCCAACCAACGCTTACGCACTGCCGGCCACCGCCGTGCAGCTGTTGCTCACGTATTCCGCACCGCGGTAATTTTTTGGCGGGGTGCAGGATTCAGCCGGAGATCTTCGAGACCTGGCCGGCGGCGGCGCGGGAGGCCGTCCCATCCGAAAGACGAACCGCGAAATCGCATCGAATGGACGCGACTTCCCTAAGCATTACCGTATCGATTGCGACGCTGGTGGTCGTCGCCGTCGCTTCATTTGCCGCCATCGTCCAGTTGCGGCACCTGCGCGCGAGCAATCAGCTGAACGCACTCCTCGAAATCATGAACCAGTGGAACATTCCCGTGGTGCAATCGGCCTTGGCGGAGCTTCGCACGCTGCCGCACAAACTCAACGATCCCGACTTTGCCGAGATCCTACACTCGCCGGGGCCAGTCAGCCGCGCGGCGCATCCCGAGTTTTTGGCGCTCGACCTTTACGAGCAGATCGGCACCTTCACAAAGCATGGATTGATCGACGAAAACATTTTACTCGACATTTTGTCCGCGCAAATCCGTAGTGCGTGGGACTTCGCGCAAGGAGCGATTGCCGCGATTCGGACCGTGCGTGGCCCCTCG
Organism: Vulcanimicrobiota bacterium; assembly: GCA_019236495.1. Taxonomy (GTDB): domain Bacteria; phylum Vulcanimicrobiota; class Vulcanimicrobiia; order Vulcanimicrobiales; family Vulcanimicrobiaceae; genus JAFAIW01. Next base: position 7,717 of record JAFAIW010000272.1, read on the forward strand.
GCCTTCGAGAATTTCGAGTACCTTGCGATGCGCGCTCAGCACTGGGAACGCGCGCACCCAAACGGCACGTACCCACGCGGCCTACCGCGCGTAGGCGAAGGCCGGTGACGTCACAGGCGCTCCCGCACGGGCGATATTCGGTCGAAATGACGGAGCGTCTGGGGAGCGGTCTCTTCGCGTTTTCGATTGCGGCGATGGGCGTTACGTCTCTCGTGTGGATGAATGCCGGCGTCGAGTTCACGAAGGGCTCGCTGGTCCTGCCGATCATGCCCTATCCGCCCGCGGGCGCCGTGCTCGCGGTGCTGTTCGGCATCGTGATGATCGTGTGCGGCGCGATGATGTTTCGCACGAGTACCGCGCGCATGGGAGCAATCGTTTTTGCCGCCGTCTACGTGTTTGCCGCGCTGTTTTTCGATCTTCCGCGCCTGATCGGGCATCCCGGGAGTATCGGGCTACGGACGCTGTTCTTTCAGCCGCTGGCGCTGGCGGGGCTCGCATGGATGTTGCCCGCGGCACAGCTTCCGAATGATTGGCGGATGCACTTCGCGCGCTACTCGATTGCCGCCGCGCTGATCGTTTTCGGCGCCGATCACTTTGCCACGCTCGGATCCATTGCGTCGATCGTTCCGGGGTGGATCCCGTTTCACACGTTTTGGGCGATATTTTTCGGCATCGCGTTCATTGCGGCGGGGCTAAGCTTTGCCACGAATCTGCTGCGCGGTTGGGCGGCGGCCGGATTGGCATTGATGTTCGCGATCTTTGACGCGACCATCCACATCCCGGCCGCACTGGGGAGCCGCGATCCGGATTCGTGGTGCAGCATCTTCATCGTCTCGGCCTTGTGCGGCGGTTTCCTCGCGCTCGCCGAGGTTCGCTCGCGGCCCGCGCCATGAACTCGCCGGGCCCTCGCTGAAGAGGCTCCCCCCAAGGCCACGGAGGGACCTATGCGTCTACGCCCGGCGATCTTCGGTATTGCGGCACTTCTTTTTCTGACGGCCTGCGGCGGCGGCGGCAGCTCTATTGCGCCGGCAAACTCGCTGCCCGCAGCGCCCAAGGGGAATGGCACCGCGTCGGTATCATTCACGATCCAAATTCCGCCGAAGACGGCATCGTCGCACCGCAAGCCCGCGGCCTCCGGACCGCGACCCTCGTACGTGTCGGCCGCGACGCAATCGGTCGTCGTCACGCTCGACGGCACGGTCGTTCCGCCGGGATACTTCAACGCCGTCGGCCCGACGATCAACGTCACCATTCCAAACGTGACGGCGGGAGCGCATGCATTCATCGTCGATGCGCACCAAGGCACGAACGGTACGGGGCCGATTCTGTCGACGGCGACCACCAACTACACGGTGGTCGTGAGCTCCGCCAACAACATCAGCCTCACGCTCGACGGCGTCGTCAACAGCGTGACGTTTTCCGCATCGAACACGACGCCGCCCGTCACCCCCGGAACGTCGACGCCGATTACCATCACCGCAGCAGCGCAGGACGCTGCGGGCGATGCGATTACGGGAGCGTATGCAACCCCAATCGCGCTCACGACCAGCGACGCGGTCGACTTTCCCATTGCGCCGGCGACGCTGACGCAAGATACGTCGACGGCGACGGTGACCTATAGCGGCCTATGCAAAGCGCCCGCGACGATCGGCGCATCGAACGTGGGATCCGTGACGCCGGCAACGATTGGAACGAATCGTCAGGTGTTGACGAGTCAAGCCGACACGCTCACCGTAGGAACGCTGCGCTACAACTTGACGAACATCGTCGCGCCCGGCATTATTGAAGTCATTCCGAGTGGGTACACGATCAATGTCACCTCGCCGGAACCTGCGCCGCCCACCGGTCAAACGATTTGCGGAGCGCAGCGCGGCGTCTCGGCGCAAATGCTGGGCGGCGGTACGGCCGTCTTCACGCTCGCCGCCGGGTCAACGGTGACGTTTAATGGATTCATTTTGAGCGGGATCATTGCGGGCGTGAATGGGCCGGCGATCTCGATTCCCGCAACGGCGACGGCCAATCTGAGCTACATGATCTTCACGGGCGACCAGACTACCGGCAACGGTGGCGCGCTCAGCGTCGCCGGTACGCTGAGCTGCGTCCAGTGCACCTTCAACTCGGATGTCGCCTCAGGCGCCACCGGCGGTGGCGCGATTTACGTCGCGGTCGGAGGCACCGCCACGATCGATGGGGGCTTGTTTAACGGCAACTCGGCGACGACGAACGGCGGCGCCATCAACGTCGATCAAAATGCGGGCCTCACGATCGTCAATACGTCGGGTGCGACGGCATTCACGTCGAACTCGGCGGCAGCCGGCGGCGCACTCTTTTTTACGTCCGCCATCAGCTCGCCGACGATACCGATTACCGGAGCAACCTTTACGTCGAATTCCGCCACCTCCAATGGCGGAGCGATCAACTCGAACGACAGCGCATCGGGGTCTGAGTCCTACAGTTGCACGCTGTGCACGTTCACGAGCAACACCGCGCATCTTGGCGGAGCCATTTTTATGCAAGCTGCGCTCAATAGCGGAAGTGTGAGCATCGACCGATCGGTGTTCAGCAATAACGTTGCCAATGGCGTTCCCGCCAACGGGGGTGCCATTGCGGATGGGGACTATAGCCTGTCCGTAACCAACTCGGAGTTCGTCGGGAATCAAACGACCGGAAATGGCGCAGATTGCGGGGGCGGCTTTGCCCTTTTGAATCATCGCGGCGGAATATCGTTCGCGAACACCTTGTTCTACAACAATTCGACCCTCGGCAATGGCGGAGCGGTTTGCGCAAGCGTCGGCAGTAATGCCGACAGCGCCAGCCTGTCGTACACGACAATCGTATCGAATACGGCTGCGGGCAACGGTGGATCGATTTATGTAAATCCAAACGGGGGTGCGAATCTGTCCGCCAGTATTGTACAAGGCGGTTTGCCGCAAGATTTTGCGAGCGGTGGGATCACGAATGATGGGGTGATTTCATCGAGCGGATACAACTTGGTCGCCAGCACCGCGTGCGCCGTGACGCCTGCCGGATGCGCGTTTGTCGGAAGCGACGTGGTAGGCACGACGACGTTTACCCCAGCGACGCCGGCGGGCGTGCCGGTGCCG
>JAFAIW010000129.1 GCA_019236495.1 Vulcanimicrobiota bacterium
TCCGCCGTGGTGAATGCCACCGCGTCACCCTTGGGTGAAAGATAGACGCCGTTGCCCTCGGCCAACTGCACGGGATCGCCGCCCCCGGTCGGCACGATGAAGATCGCCCGCTGCGGCTGCGGAATCTGCTGAAGCGGATTCGGATTGGCATCGCCGGCTTCGTCTTGCACGCCGCCATGCAGATACACCACCGCAGAGTTATCGGGCAGCACCTGAGGCGTGTCGATATCTTGTCCGTCGTCAACCGCATAGCGCGTCATCACGTGAATCGTTCCGCCCGCGTTCGTGTAGAGATTGCGCACGCCGCTCGCATCGACTTTCCACACCAGCACCTTGCCGTCGGGTGAGGCTGCGACGTTGTCGACAAATGGGGCGCTCAAAACGTCCGCAACCGAGACGATGGCAGCAACAACAGGTATCATCGCGAAGATCCTCCGGAACGCCGCCACGAGGCGACGGAGCTAAACGGGGAAAGTAACGGCGGTGCAAACCCGCGCAAATCGCCGGGAATCACATCCACCTCGCTGATCTGACAGATCAGAAAGTACGGCAGCGCCTCCATCAAGCGCCGTTGAATCGCCCGATAGTCGGCTATCCGAACGTTCCGATCGAACGAGGCTGCCGCCTCTTCCAGCAGCTTGTCCATCGTCGCATCGCAATAGCCCGACAGATTGAATCCATGCGGCGCGCTTTGATCGCACGCCAAAAGCCACGACGCATCGGGGTCGAAGGTTCCTTGGTAGTCGTAGAGCGATACGTCGAAATTTCCGGTCAGCTCCGGCCCGTCGCGCGCGATGAATTGCTGGCGCTGATACGCGCGCATGCTCATGTCGATGCCGGTGGCTCGTACCGCGGCGGCGATCGCCGTCGCCAAACGCGTGGTGATTTCTTGACCGCTCGGAAAGATCAACTGCATTTCCAAGCGCCGGCCGTTTTTGACGCGAATCCCGTCGCTTCCGCGCTTCCAGCCATCGCGATCGAGGAGCGCTCCCGCCGCAGCCGGATTGAATTCCAATTGCTTCACCGCAGGGTCGTACGCCCACGTAAAAAGTCCGCGCATCGCCGTATCGGCATCGTAGACGCCGCTCGAGACCTTTCGCGTGAGCGTCCGGCTGTCGATCGACAGGGAGATCGCCTTGCGAACGGCGGCATCCGCAAAGATCGGCCGGCGCACGTTATACGCCAGCGCGTAAAAGTACGGTACCGGCGTGACGACGACGCGATGCCCGGAAATTGCACGCAACTGCGCAATGCGCGATGCATCGAGCAGAAACGCGGCGTCGACTTCTCCGGTTTGGAGTTCTTGGATCCGCGTGGAGTCGTCGGGAACGAAGGGCAGGTCGAGCTCCGGCGTTGCGGGAGTTCCCGCGTAGTAGCGCGCGTTTGCGCGCAGCCGCAGACGATCGCCGCGCTCCCATGCTTGCAGCGCATAGGGTCCGGAGCCCACCGGCGCGGCGTTGAACGGCACGGAATTGAGGTTTGAAAACGACGCGAGCAGGTGCGCGGGGAGAATCGGATAGTTGGTATCGCCTCCAAAAAAGTCCCCGACGATCGGCGAAAACGCTTTCTTCAGCGTGATGACGACCGTATACGCATCGGGCGCCGCAATCGTCACGACCCGATCGTAGCCGTAGGTGGTGTCGACGTTGTTCGCCGGATTCATGATCGCGCGATAGGTAAAGAGCACGTCGCGCGCCGTCACGGCCGCGCCGTCTTGCCAGCGCACGTTACGGCGAAGATGAAACACGAGACGCCGGCCGCCGTCGGTCACGCCGCCGTTTTCCGGCGTCGGCGCCGCAGCGGCGAGATCGCCGACGGATCGTCCATCGGGCGTGTACTGCGTGAGATACGAGTAGATCAGCGGGCCGAAGGTGTATGAATCCGTTCCCTCGAGCGCCAGCGGGTTGAGCGACGTCGGCTCCTTTCGAAGCGCGATCGTCAGCGTACCGGCCGACGAACCCTCGTGCGCGCCGTGCACCGTACACGCGCCGAGGGCGAGCGCCAGCAAGCACGCGATCGACACGCCTCGCCGCATCAAGCGCTGAGCACCTTTTTCGTCCCGCGCAAGCCTTTTTGGATGGCGCGCCACATCGCATCGCCGCCGTTGCGCACGGGATCGTCGACGAACAGGCCGGTCTCCGTTGCGGTGCGCTCGATCGCCCGGTACGCGCCGCGTTCGTCGAGCGCCGAGGTGTCGAGCGCGACTGCGATGACGCGTGCCGGCTTAATTCGGGCGACGAGGCTTTCGTGGATCGCGATCAACTCTGCAAGCTCGGGAAGCTTGACATCCCATCCGTCGATATGCGTTTTTCCGGCGCGATGGCAGAGAACGAGCGCGTCGGGCGCACTTCCGTACAATAACCCGAACGTCACGGGAGCGTAGGCGGGATGGAAGATTCCGCCCTGACCCTCGACCAACACGACGTCGGCGGTGGATTGCAGGACGAGCTGCTCGGCGGCACCCGTGATGAAGTCGGAAATCACGCGATCCACCGCGATGCCTTTTCCGGCGATCAAGATGCCGGTCTGCCCGGTCGCAACGAACTCGACGCTCGACCCCATGGCCTTCGCCGCGCGCTCCACCTCGAGCATCGCGGTCATTTTCCCCACCGCGCAATCGCTGCCGATGGCGAGCACGACCTGCGAGGGCGTATTGTAGGCCGCGCCGCTGAACAGCGGCAGGTCGTCGGGCGGGACGCGAACGTCCCACAGCTGCGAGCCCGAACGCTGCGCGCGCGCAACGAGCTCCCCATCGTCGCGCAGCAGCGAATGCAAGCCGCTCACAATTTCCAAACCGGCATCGATCGCCTCGAGCACTACCGCGCGGTGTGCCGGCGGCAAATAGCCGCCCTCGGTCGCGACCCCGATCAAGAGCGCGGTGGGCTTGAATGCCAACGCTTCTTTGAACGTTGCAACGATCGGCGCCGTCGAGCTCATGGCGGGAAGGACGTCGGCCACCCGCCGGCCGGCAAATTGCGAATCGATGACCGCAACCACCGACTCGCTGCGATAACGCAACACGCCGTGTGCGGTCTTCCCGTTCGGCGTCGCGAGCAGCCCTTCGGTCAGAATCGCATAGCGGCGTTCGTTCACGATACGCGCGGCCAGTACCGAAGGTCGCGCTTGCGATAGTCGATGCTTGCGAAATCCGGCGACAACGCGCCCGGGGCGCCGACGTGAATCACCCGACGAGCGAGCGGCGCAAACTTGCGCCAGAAGTGATGCGACGACTTGACGACCACCGCGCGTTTGTCTTCGAGCGCGATGCCCAGGCCGGTGAACGCGTTTGGCGCGAAGACCTGCGTGCGTACGGACGCCAACACGATGTCGATCCCGTCGGCGTGAATCCACGCACTGCGCCCGAGCCTGGCCGGACGCGAATCGTCCATGTAATCCTGTTGGTGCGCCTCGAGCAACGCCCGCACTTCGACGCGCGCATCGATCGGCTGCCCCGACGCCTTCCCAAGCTTCCCGCCGAAACGCAAATCGATCGCCGCGCCTTCGCCCGCTTCAAAACACGTGTCGACGGCGATCGGATCGTAATACGTTCCGGTAACGACGTTCCGGATGCCGCGTTCCAGCAATGCGCGCAGTACGAACGTACTGTCGCCGGGCGCGCCGCCCCCGGCGTTATCTGCGACGTCGGCCAGCACGATCGGTCCCTCAGTCGCGTTCGCGACCACGTCGAGCGCTTCGCCGAGCGGCATGACGCGCAGCAGTGCTTCGTCGCGCAGCTCCAAGAAGCGCCGGCCGAAGCTTTCAGCGACGTCCTTTGCGAGGCCGTGGTCGCCATCGGCGATGGCGAGCATTTTTGCACCTGCGCTCGGCACGTCGCCGTACGGAAACCCGTGAACCAAGCTCACCGACAAAATTCCATCGCGCTCGCGAGCCGACATATCGTCGACGAACGAACGCATCGGTTGCGCCGTCGTCGGCCACAGGCCGATGGCATTACAGTCGAACGTCGCCGAAACGGGACGAATTCTTCCGGACGCCGCATCGAGGCAAATGCGATAGAGATCGCGGGCACGATCCACGATGTCGACGTGCGGATATTCCTTATAGAGAACGATCGCGTTCGCCGACGCCAGCATCTGCGGGGTCAGATGGGCGTGCAGATCGAGCTCCGCACCGATGACGGTGAGCTCGCCCGCGATGCGCCGGCAACGCTCGAGCACGTCGCCTTCGCAGTCATCGTAGCCTTGCGCCACCATGGCGCCGTGCAAGTAGAGCAAGACGACGTCGACCGGCAACGCGTTTTTGAGATCGGCGATCAACTCGTCGCGAAGCTCTTCGTAAACCGCGCGCCCCGTGGGCCCGGCGGGCTGAGCGATCGCAACGATGCTCTCCACCACGACATGACCGTCGCGCTCCGCCGTCTCGCGCCAGAGAGCCATGGATGCGACATCCGGCTGTTGCATGCGGCGATTGAAGGCTTCGCGCCCGGTTGGAATCGGCGAGAAGGTATTCGTTTCCGTGACGAGCGTCGCGGTAAAGATGCGCAAAAACGGCCCTTTCCGGGGTTGACAGTATTTTATCGTACGACGCAGAATATTGCTTTCACTGCTTTTCTTGGCCGCTATTTTCGCTCGTAAGGGGGTTCGTATGGCGTCTGGTCGGGTTGCGCTCGTCCTCCTCGCCGCGCTCCTGGGAAATGCCGCCCCGGCGGGGGCGGCACCGCTCGCGCCCGCGCAAGTGCAGCAGATCGACGCGATCGTACGCAGCGCGATGGCGAAGCAGCATCTCGTCGGCGTCGAGGTGGGCATCGGCCGGCGCGGTACGCTCCTCTTCTCGCGCGGCTACGGCTTGCGCGATCGTGAAAAACGCCTTCCCGTGACGGCCGGCACGGTATTCCCGATCGGTTCGATCACCAAGCAATTCACGGCAGCGGCAATGATGCTGCTCGTGCAATCCGGGAAGGTCGCGCTCGATGCAAAAGTCGCCCGCTACCTTCCTACGGCTCCGCACGGATCGCAAATCACCGTGCGCGAACTGCTCGATCAGACGTCGGGCTTGCCGGATTATCTCGAGAACAAAGCCCTCTACGCGACCATCCTCGACGGAACGGTGAAGCCGCAAAGCATCGCGGCGTACGTGGCGCTCGTCGACAATCTGCCGCTCGGATTCGCGCCGGGAACCAAATGGGCGTATAGCAACACCAACTACGCACTGCTCGGCATGCTTATCGAAAAGCTCGGCGGCATGACGTACGCGAGATATATGACGGAGCGCATCATCGAGCCGGCCGGCCTCGACGCCACGCAAGTCCTGAATTCCTCGGTTCCGCGCGGCGCCGACGTCTCGCGCGGCTACACCTACGCCAAAGGCGTCAATGCGCTCGTGCCCGACTACAGCATGGCGTGGGCAAATTCGGCCGGAGACCTTGCGTCGACGGTCGGCGATCTCATTCGGTGGGACGGCGCCTTCTTCGGCGGTTCGGTGATTTCAAATACGTCGCTGCGAATTGCCACGTCGCCGCCGGCCGGAATCGTCATGATCCCCGGCAAGCACGCGCCCGATTTGGTGGGAGCTTACGCCTTCGGATGGGTCGTGGCCCGCGACGAAGGCCGGCCGCTCATCTGGCATAACGGCGGCACCATCGGCGCACGCTCGATGAATCTGGTTTTCCGAAGCGACGGGCTCGAAATCGCGGTCCTCACCAACGCGACGACGGCAGATCCGGAAAGCATCTCGCTGCGAATTTCGCGCCTTCTGTATGGAGGCTCACCGTGAGTGCGAAAAACTCGAAGAAGCGCCGCACTCCCGCGGTGGATGACGGCCACAACGCTGCCGCCGTTCCGGATGTCGGGAAGATCATCGAACGCCTTCGCTCGGAGCGCGGCATTTCCGTGCGGGACCTGGCCGAACACAGCGGTCTTTCGCCCTCGTTTATTCGGGCGGTCGAACGCGGCGATTCGGATATTTCCCTCGGCCGGCTGGCGCGACTCGCGAACGTCTTTCATCACGACCTCGGTTCGTTTCTCGGCTTCACTTCCAAGCTGTCGCGCCCAACGTTTATTACCGGAACGGATCGGAAAGCGGTCAATCGCGGCCGCGGCGTGCAATACGAAGCGTTGCATCTGCCGGCATTGGATCTCGACTTGGTTATCGTGGAATTGGAACCCGAGGCCTCATTCAAGGACGAGCTGTCGCACGAAGGCATCGACGTCGTCTACATTACCGAAGGCGAATTGGTGCTCATCTTCAACGGCACCGACTATCCCATGACGGCGGGCGATTGTTGCGTCTTCTCGGCCGTCTATCCGCACAAGCTGCGCAACGATTCGAAACGCCGCGGCGCCGCCATTTCGGTTACGACCGGGAGAATGTAGCGTGACGATTACGACGCGCATCGAAGCGTGGGAACTCGCCGCGCCCTTCACCATCACGGGGTACACGTTTCACCATAGCGACGTGCTCTTCGTGGAAGTGCTGGCGCAGGGCAAGCGTGGGATCGGCGAAGGCGCGGGCGTGTACTATTTGAACGACACCGTCGAGCGCGGTAAAGCGCAAATCGAAGCGCTCGCCGCCACCCTTCGACAGGCTCAGGGTGACACTGGGGCGCCATCGCGTGAGGAGTTGATCGAACTCCTGCCCGCGGGCGGCGCGCGCAATGCGGTCGACTGTGCGCTCTGGGACCTCGAATCGAAACTTCAAAATCGTCCGGCCTGGCAAATCGCCGGACTATCCGAACCGCGCCCCGTGCTGACGACGTACACCGTCAGCGCCGACGAGCCTCAAATCATGGCCGACCGCGCCCGCAAATTCGACAAAGCGCGCGCCATCAAGCTGAAGTTGACCGGAAGCGATGACGACGCGGAGCGCGTGCGCGCGGTGCGTGCGGCGCGGCCCGATGTCTGGCTCGGCGTCGACGGAAATCAAGGCTTCGATCGCGGCTCACTGGAGGCGTTGCTGCCCGTGCTCGTCGACGCGAACGTCCAGTTGCTGGAGCAGCCGTTTCCCCGCGATCGCGACGCCGACTTGAACGGTCTGGGTTCTCCAATTCCCGTCGCGGCGGACGAAAGCGCGCAAGACCTCGACGACGTGGAACGCCTTGCCGGCTGCGTCGACGTCATCAACATCAAGCTCGACAAGTGCGGGGGACTCACGCGCGGCTTTGCGATGGCGGCACGCGCGCGCGAGCTGGGACTCGAGACGATGGTCGGTTGCATGATCGGCACGTCGGTGTCGGTTGCGCCCGGCCTGCTGCTCGGCCAAGTCTGCAAAATCGTTGATCTGGATGCGCCCATTCATCTCAAGCACGACCGCGCGCCCAGCGTCGTCTATGACGACGCCGGGTGCGTCTTTACTCCGCCGGACGTTTGGGGTCCGTCCCCTTCGAACTAGAAGTTCGTGACGAAATTTACGAACTGCATCGCAAAGAGGAACCAAATAGCGTAAACGGCCGCCAGCGCGACCAGAATCTCGCCGGTCTTAACGAGCCATCCACCGGGCCCTTGCATGACGCGAACCACCGTTTCCGCGATCATCGCAAGCAAGCCGACCACCGCGACCACGCCGATGCAGTACAACAGAATCATACTGGACGGCAGCGACGGTGAGAGAATGGCGGATTCCGATGAGAGCAGCGCCGGCCACCCCACCAGCACGACGAGAAACGCAATCGCGCCGACGCGCGCCACCGCGTGGAGAATGTTCACGTTCCGCGGGAGATTCAGCGAGAGCCTAAGCTTGCGCCGCGCGATCCATGCGCCCAGACGAATGAGCAGCGAAAGTACGATGATACCCGCGCTAATCGTGAGCCAGAGTTTGATCGAATCCTGCGTGCGAAGGCCGTTGACGCGCTGCTCGACCGACACCTGATTGTAGTAGTCCGTCGACCACGAAATTACGTTGCCGTTTGCATCGGTGCCGAAGACGACGTACGCGTTGCCGCCGACCTCGCGATAGCGCAGCGGCGCAACCTCGCGCCATCTGAAGGGCGCGCCCGATGCGTTCTTCAGCGGGCTGACCACAATCGTGCCGTCGGCATTCGCACTCACGTTGCTCTGGTTGAGCATGTACACAAAAGCGAGCGCGCGCTCCACCCGGCGGCTGCTTTCGTACCAGCCGCTGACCCGAGCCGCGTCCTTCTGCGGATTCGGCATCGTTGGTTCGTCCTTCGGCGCATATGGATAGTACCGTTGGAGGAAAAGCTTAAAGAGATTGTTGCGGACGTCTTCGACCGCGCCTTCCTTGCCCGGAGAATTGAACGCGACGAACCAGCCGACGTGCTTGTCGGGAATCAGGTGAAGATCGGCGTGAAACGCGACCGTGTCGCCGCCGTGCCCGACGATCTGTAGGCCGTTGAAATCGTCCTGGTAAAACCCGAGATCGAAGCTCGGCAAACCCTTTTCCGGTGCAACTTGCGGCGTCCACATTTCCTTAATCGTCGCCGGCTTGAGCATCTGGTAGCCGCCGAACGTGCCGCCGTTCAAATACGCCAGCATGAAGTGGGCCATATCGATGCCGGTCGCGCTCGACGAGCCGGCGGGCGCCGTGTCGACGAATTCGAACGGCTTTGTTTTATCTTCTGACGCGTTGAGGTAGCCGGTGGCCAGCAGCGGTACGAGACTCTGCGGTACCGGCTGCACGAACGTGGAGTGCACCATCTTCAACGGTTCGAAAATGTGCTTTTGAATGTAGTCCTCAAACTTTTCGCCCGAGACACGCTGAACGATGTAGCCCGCGAGCGTCGCTCCATAATTCGAATAGGCGATGACTTCGCCCGGTGGAAAGATGCGCGTCGGCATGCGACGCTTCAGGTAAACGTCGATCGGCAGCACCTGCTCTTTTTTGTCGACGAGCAGGTCGCGAATGGTTTCTTCGAATCCCGGTGAGTGCGTCATCAGATTGCGCATCGTGACCGGCTTGCCGTCGTACGGTGGAATCGAAAAATCGATGTACTTGTTGACGTCGGCATCCAGATCGATCTTGCCGGCTTGCACGAGCTGCATCACCGCAGTCCACGTAAAGAGCTTCGAAACCGAACCTGGACGGAAAATCGTCGTATTCGGATCGACCCCTCGCCTCGTCTTTACGTCGGCGTATCCGTAGCCTTTCGCAAAGAGGATCTTCCCGTCTTTTACGATGACGATCACGCCACCCGGAATATCGGCGCGTTGTAACGCATATGGAACGAGACCGGAAAAGAACGTGGTCAGGTCTTGCGACGTCATCGCGGGTGCGGCCGGTTCGCTTTGAACTGCCGCGCTCGCCGACGACGTGGCGAGCGCGATGGCAACGAGCAGCGCCGATCCGAAGCGTGCGATCACCGGGTATCTCCTTTACAAGTCTTGCGTGAAGATGAGACGGAACGTCGTGGGGCCGTAGTTGCCGGTCGGCGTGGCTGCGGAAGAGACCGGAGCGGGTTGCCCGGTGGCAAGGCTGGTTTGCGTCGCCCCGTTGATGAGTGGCAGCGGAGTGCCGTTAAAGAAGCCGGCGTACTTGTTTGCAAGTTCGCCACCGATGTTGTCGGCGGAGAGCTGCAGCCGCGTGCCGTGGTTCGTGAGCCTGATACGAGCGGTACCGGAGATGATAAAGAACGGCGGCGCGTTATAGGCGTTGTTGTTGCCGAAGTAGGTCAAACCGAGGCTGTAATACTGGCCGAAGTGTCCGCTCCAATTCATTTCGCCGTAACCGCTCGCGTACGGAACCCGGCCGCTGGCAATCCCATTGGGAGCGCCGGAAATTCCGGTCGGTTGTCCTCCGAAGTTTACTTCCGGAAGCACGGCAAGATTCGTGTTGTAGATGCAACCGGGCCCGGGCGGCGTGGTTGTACCGGTACCCGCATTGAACGTGCCCGCGCAATAGAAGTACGGCGGCAGATTGTACGTAAACGCGCGCTGCAACGAGCCCTGCACGTTCCAGCCGAATCCGAACTGCGGGACGTGATCCAGCGCGAATTCGACGCCCTCATAGCGAGCTTGACCGAGATTTGCCGTCTCCGAGACGACGCACGGCTGATTCGGGCATCCGGTGGCGGCTGCGCCGCTCACGGTGGTCGTTTGCGTCAGGAACAAATTGTGCAGCTGCGTGAAGTACAAGTCGACCGAAAATGCGGTATCGCGAGCGATCCGCTGGGACGCGCCCAGGTCGTAGCTCCATGCCGTCTCGGCGTTGATCTGCCCGTTGTTGGCGTTTTGAATCCAGCCGGCAGCGGGCACGCCGCCGATGATTTGACTCCACGTCGGACCGCCGGAGGAAATCAGGGTGATGTACGGCGGCGCCACCGAGCCGCCCGTCGAGAGTCGAAAACTCGTGTTGTTATTTGGTTGCAATGTAAAAGCGAGTCGCGGTTCGTTATAGACATGCGTGGCGTCGGTAAACGTTTTTCCGCCGTCGATGGAATAGTGGCTGAGATAGTTGAGCTGATAGTCGCCGAAGTCCAGCATCATCGTCTGGCCGAGCGGGAAATTTCCGCGTAGCGAATAGGTTTGAAAGACTTGCTTCGAGCCCGCGACCGGACTAAAGACGATGATACCGACCGACGGCTCGTTGGCGATCGAGCTCGAACCCTGCTGCGCGTTGTCGTAGGCTAGGGTCAGCGTGTCTTGCCCGACTTGCTCTTGAATTTGGAGCGTTCCGCCGTTCATCGTATCGTGCGTTGCAAACGTGTTTGCTTCGCTGGCGGTCGTGAACGTTGCAGTCTGCCCGGTAAAAGTCGTGTTCACCGGCGGGGTTGCCACGCCGCCCGAGACGCACATCCATCCGTTAGGATCTTTTCCGCCTGCGGCAGTTGGAAGATTCGGATCGAAGGTCGTACCCGCCGCGCAGAGAGGAATCGTCCCGTTCGCGTTCATGGAAACGTTCAAGGGTTGATTCGAACCGAGGACGGCATACGTATTCAAGGCGCCGGTATAGTATCGCGCGAGCAACGTTCCCGTCCGTCCCAGCGTCGTCCGGAACTCACCTTGAAAAAGATTCTGCTGGTTGTACGTGTAGCCGAGGCCGTTGACGGTAAGCAGGTCGAAGCCGATCGGCGTGCCGCACGGGATCGTACCTTGCGTGCCGCAGTTGTAGGAACTTCCCGTTGCAAACGGATTGCACGTTATCGCTTGATTTGGGCTGCCGCACGGTTGAAAGGAAAATGCCGGCAGATTCGTCGCTCCGACGGAGGAGCCGTCGTAAGCATTCACGTCGCCGTTGCCGTTGGTGGATTGTCCACCGAGGTACGAAAGTTTCAACGACGTGTTGTTTGAGAAGTTGAAAACGAGCTTTCCCAGCTCGGACGTCGAGTGGTATCCGGTCTGGTCGGTATAACAGCAACCGAAGAGCGGCTCGTTAAAGGTGACGCCCATTCCGGCATACGGACCAAACTGCGACGGCGCCAAGGCTTCACCGATCGGCGACTGGATCATCGCAACTTGCTGGCCGTTCACGAAGTACGGCCCGCCCGGCGGCCCGTTGGCGAGCGGAAGTTGCGATCCGTTGAAACTGAAATTGTTGAGCGGTCCGGGCGCACCGTCGGTGATGTATCCCACCGCATATCCAAACTTATGATTCGTGGTCAAACCGCTCGCTTTGAAGCCTGCCGAAACGCCGCCCCAGTTGTCGATTCCGAAGAGCGCCGTCGACGTGGCGACTCGCGTCGGTTCGAGCGTGCGATAGTTCACCGTGCCGTTGATGGCGTAATTGATCTCCGCCGGCATCGAGCCCGGACCCTTGACGAGTTCGACGTCTTGCAGAAGAAACGGATTGATCAGATTCGGCGAAAACGATCCCGCCGAACCGACCGAAACCGGGTGACCGTCGATAAGCGATTCGGTTTCGTACGCAAGCGCGCCGCGAATTTGCGGAGTCTGTTGCGAGGCGGGGGAGGCGCCGTTGCTGGGATTGCCGTTGTTCGGATTGTACGGCGTCGTGAAAATCCCGGGCGTTTGGTTGAGCACGGTCGTTACCTGCTGCGCGCCCTGGTTTGCAAAGGTCTGAGCGCTCAGCGTGCTGATCGCCGCACTCGACGTGTTGATCTGCGCAACGCCCGCTTCGGTGGTGGAAACGGTTGCAATGGTCTTCAACGACGAGAACGACGCTTCCGCAAGCGTTACGTTGATGCTCGCGGTCTGGGCGGCAGACACCGCGACCGTGTCGTTGCGATAGACGTTATAACCCGCCTTGCTGACCTGCAAGGCATAGAGTCCCACCGGCACGTCCGAAAACGTAAAGTTTCCCTGCGCATCCGTGAGTTTTGAGAAGCGCGAAGGGCCGATGAGCTCGACCTGCGCGCCGCTCACCGGCGCGCCGCTCGAGGCTCGCACGACACCCGTAACGGAGGCGGTTGCACCTGCGGCGGTCGCGGTGAGCGGTGCGGCCGCAAAACATGCGGCCAGCACGAGGGTGGTTACTCGAGAGACAAATTGACGCATTGCATATACTCCATAGCCACGGGCCGAGCACGCGGATTAAATTTCGCAATTTAAGATGATATTATGAGCTTCCTCCAAAAAATTGGCCTGGAGAGCACAATTTTGTTGCGCGTGGCCCCTCGCGGGGGGCTTTTCAGCCCGAAAAGGCCGCCGGGAGCCAGGCGGGATGAACGAAGATGACCGCGCTCCACACGAGAAAGACGGCGCCGGTTATCGGAACGGAGAAACGCCCGCGAGGCGCCGACTTTTCGAACACCATGAGGGCCGTCAGCACCGCCATCCACCACAGGCTGGCAAAGCCGGTTGCGAAACTCACCAGCATCAGCGCCCAGCAACAACCGACGCAGAACAACCCGTGACGGTAGCCAAGGCGAAACGCGGCCGGCGCTCCGCGCCCGTCGTGGTGCATGAGGAAATTCGACGGCAGCCGGCACGCGCGCAAACATTGGTCCTGCAAGGGCGCGAATTGGAACGCGCCTGCGAGCGCGAGCACGCTGCCACCGATCAACCACGAATGCGCGCCGAGCCATGCGACGCGGTCTATCGTGCGGTGCAAAGCGACGTCACCGCCGAACGCAGCGAGTCCGAACGCGCACCAGACGACGACGTATCCGCCGCGGCAGGACGCGAAGACGAACCACGGGCGGGGCTGATTTGCCGCAGCAATCACAAAGAGCCGCATGAGCGGCACGCTCGAAGGCAGCATCATCGCGGCGATCATCACCAACCACGCCGCAACAAATAGGCCGAGCGACGCCGGCAACGGAGGGCCGCCTTCGATCAACGCGTGATGGTGCAGAAAGCGCGCAGCGCCCGTGAACTGTGCGAACGCAGCAATGCACCACGCAAGTGCGATTGTTACCGGAATGGCAACGGGAAGCG
>JAFAIW010000229.1 GCA_019236495.1 Vulcanimicrobiota bacterium
CGCACAGGGCCGCCCGCACGCCGCTCACTTTATTCGCGGCGATCGAGACGCCGGTGCCGGTCCAGCAGCACACGATTCCGCTCTGCGCGCGTCCTTCGGCCACGGCCAGCGCCACGTCGCGACCGGCTCTCGGCCAGGAGTCGTCACCCGTCGCGAGCACGCCTTCCAGCACGACGCCATGTCCGCGTTCGCGCAGCCACCCTTCGATAGCGTCAGTGACGGCGGTCTTGATATCGCTCCCGAACGCGACGATCATATTGACGAGATTCGACACTGCGTCGCCGTGTCACCCTGAGGAGTGAGCGTTAGCGAGCCTCGAAGGGCGCCCTTCGAGACGCGCGCTTCGCGCGCTCCTCAGGGTGACACTGTGCTAGCGAATCGTGATCAGGCCGGCGTTGATCGACCCGTCCGCGTTTGACGTGCCGCGCACGTCCACCCGGTTCCCGATCGCAATTGTTGCACCGCGCGGATTGATGACGGTGCCTTGATGGAGATGCACTTCGCGGTACGTGCCGTTCGGAAAACGCACTTGCATTTCGAAGCGGCGAAAGTACGTCACGGTTCCGATCGCGTGATTGTCGTTCCAACCCATGTCGGATTTTACTTGATCGACGACCGCATCGATGATCGTGTTCACGACCGGCCCCGCGTTCGGCGGAACGGTAGGCACCGCTGCGGGTACGGGCGTTGCAGGTGCCGCTTGCGCGAAGACGGCCGCCGGCCCGGCGGTGAAAAGGACGGCTGCAAGCAGCCCGACAAATCGCGATTTCATACACCGTGAACGAAGGCACTTCAAGCGTGGTTCCCCGTCTGGCCGCGACCGTGATGCTCGTTCGCCCGGCCGGCGAGACGGGCGAGCCGGAAGTGCTCATGCTGCGGCGCAGTGCGCGCAGCGCGTTCGCGCCCGACGCGTACGTTTTTCCGGGCGGGACCGTGGATGCGATCGACCGTTCCAGCCGCCTTCTCGCGCGCCTGAGCGGCACAACGCCCTCACGCTTGAATGCTCTTTTTCGAGCCTCGGTGGACGCGCGCTTACCCGCCGAGCAAGCAACGCTCGATCCAAACGACCGGAAGCCGTTACTGTGCGCGGCATTGCGCGAGTTATTCGAAGAGGGCGGCGTTCTCTTGAATGCGGGCGACGCCGAAATAGAACCGGCGGCGCTGCACGAAGCGCGCGCCGACATAGCGCACGGGCGGCGCACGTTCGCGGACGTTCTCGACCGGCTCGACGTTGCGCTCGACGCAGGCGGCGTGGAACTCTTCTCGCACTGGATCACCCCGCCCGACGAACCGCGACGTTACAACACGTTTTTCTTTTTAGCGCGCGCGAACGCGCACGTTGCGGTCGCCGACCGCCATGAAACGCACGACGAATTATGGATCGCGCCGAAAGCGGCCTTGGAACGATACGCTGCGGGCACGTTTGCGATGGTGTATCCGACGATCAAACACGTCGAGCGGTTGGCCGAATTCAGGCGAATCGACGAACTCTTCCACTTCGCTCGCAGCAAGCCCGTGGTCAGCATTATGCCGGCGCGCGGGGGTAGCGGCTTCGCGCTGCCACCGGCCCTGGAGCGCGCATGGTAGGCTCGCGGATCCGGCGCGTTCGCGCGCCGAATCCCTCGGCAATGACGCTCTCCGGCACGAACTCGTATTTGGTCGGCGACGTCGAGGGCGTGATCTGCATCGACCCCGGGCCGGGAATTGCGAAGCACGTCGATCGCCTCATCGCGGAGTCCCCGGGGCCGATCCGGTGGATCGTATTGACGCACGGGCATCCCGATCACGCTCCCGCCGCCGCACCACTGCGCGCGAAAACCGGGGCGATCGTCGCCGCGCACCCGCGTTCCGCGGTCCCGCACGATCGCGCTTTGGATGAAGGTGACGTCGTCGAATGCGGCACGACGCGCCTGCAGGTCGTCCATGCGCCCGGGCACACGTTCGAACACGTCGTGTTGTTCGAGCCGCAAGAACGCGCGTTGTTCACCGGCGACGTCATTCTCGGTGAAGGAACGGTCGTGATCGCCCCGCCCGCGGGCGAAATGCGCGCATATCAAGCGACGCTCGACCGATTGCTTCGCGACTTTTCGAATGCTCGCACGATTTACGGCGGCCATGGCGACGAGGTGACCGATCCGCGCGCGAAAATCGCAGAGTACATCGAGCACCGCAAGATTCGAGAACGCGAATTGCTCGGAGCGTTGGCGGAAGGCTCGCAGACGATCCCGGATCTGGTGAAACGGATCTACGCGCAAACGCCTCGTGTACTGTGGCCGGCCGCCGCGCGTCAGATGCTCGCATATCTGCTTGCGCTCGAACGCGAGGGGCGCGTGACGTCGGTTGAAGCGCCGCGCGCGCCGAACGCGGACGAGCACGCGATCCTCAACCCCGAGTGGAGCAGCATGGTCGGGGAGGACGAAGCGCGCGTGATCGAAGCCGAGCTGGGCGCGCAGTTGCGGCTCGATGCGCTGCGGGTCTATACGCTCACGCGCTGACGCGCAGAATGACTTTGCCGAACTGCTCGGCTTGATCCAACCGCTCGAAAGCCGCGACGCCGTCTTTCAATGCGAAGACGCGATCCACGACCGGACGCAGACCGTTGCGAAACCGTTTTAGCATGGCGGCGAAGTCGCCGGGGCTGCCCATCGAGGTGCCCAGAACGTCGAGATGCTTCCAAAAAATCGAAAACGGACGGATCTGCGCCTCTCCTTGCGTTCCGCCGTAGACGATCACGCGCCCGCCCGTGCGCATCAGATCGAGCGCGCGCGCAAGCGTTTCTCCACCGGCCGAATCGATCGCAACGTCGAGATGTCCGCCTGCTAGGCTGCGCACGGTCTTGTACCACTGCGCATCGGTTCGATAGTTGACGCCCGCATCGGCCCCTAGAGCGCGCGCGCGTTCGAGCTTTGCATCGCTGGACGACGTGACGATAACGCGCGCTCCAGCCTGCTTTGCAAAAAGTAACGCGAGCGTTTGAACGCCTCCGCCGATTCCGGTGAGCAACACGGTTTCGCCGGCCGCAACCCGCCCGCGCGTAACCACGGCACGAAAGGCGGTCAGTCCCGCGAGCGGGATCGCCGCAGCTTCGTCGTCGCTCAAGTGCGGCGGGCAATCGAAAACGTTTGCGCGCGGCACCGCGACGTATTCTGCGAATGTTCCGTCCCGAGGCATTCCGAGAATAGTGCCGTTTTCGTTCCAATAGCGCGGATCGTCGCCCCAGCCGATCATGGGATCGATGACGACGCGCCTGCCTTCGAGCTCGCCAACCCCATCGGAGCCGAGGGTCCGCGGCAATTCGATGCCCGGGTAGAGCCCTTTCGTAATGAAGACGTCGCGATGGTTGAGCGCCGCCGCCCGCACTTTGACGACGACCTCGTCCGAAGCGGCTCGCGGCAGATCGACTTCGTCGAGTCGCAATTGCGCCGGGCCGCCCAATGCAGCAAGGCGCAGCGCTTTCATCGCACCGTGAAGATCAAGCGTGCGCCGATCGGCTCGATGACGTAACGATTCGTGGGCAGCGGCACGAGCGTCCCGTTAGGCCCGTTCCCGAGATATGGCACGCCGCCACCCAACTGCGTGAATTTTCCACTGACGTCGCTGCCGACGTTGGCCAGCGACAGGGTCAGATCGCTTCGTCCGAAGGCGTGCCCGACGCTTCCGTCGACGAGCGTGTACGGTCCCTGATTCAGCTCGTTGTTCTTGCCGCGAAACATTGCCTCGATCCCCGCGTGCCAGACCCCGCGATTCCAATTTGCGGCCGCCGACCCGACTTGCTGTGGAATGTTCAAGAACTGCTGCCCGTTGACGAGCGTTCCACCGGAGGTTGGGTTCGATACGGCCGCCGGCAAGTTGAACGGATACGCGATATTGATCCCGTATTGAAGGTTCAACGTGACATCGCCCTCTCGAACTTGATATTCGACGGCTCCGCCTTGATAAACGACGTTCCCGATGTTGATCGGAAACGAATAGGCCACGTGCGGACACTGATTCGCCAGCGGGTAAAACGTTTCGATCGGATCGCGCAAGTTCGTGCGATAGACTGAAACGTCGAGCAGTGAGGCGCTCGTGAACTTGTGCGCGTAGCCCAATTCGTACTCGGTCGCGTGCTCCGGCCTTTCGTGAGGATTTCCCTGGCCGAGAAAGACGCAGTTGGCGTCTTCTATGAGCGCCGAATCCGGAAAGACGTAACGTTCGACCAGGAGCGGAGCGCGAAATCCGGTTCCGATGGAAAAGCGCGCCACGCTGGACGGATCGAGGTCGTAACTGACGGAGAACCGGCCGTCCAAGGAAGAACCAAACGTCGTATAAGTGGCGAGATACGCGCCGGCCGTCAAACGCAGGCGGCGCGTCGGTTCGAGGCCACCGCGCACGAAATACGAGCCGATGGATTGCGAGGGCGTCGCGCTCTGCACGCCGCCCGTCGTCAGGGTGTACGGAAGGTAGAGCGAG
>JAFAIW010000120.1 GCA_019236495.1 Vulcanimicrobiota bacterium
ACGGCAAACTGCAGGTTTTCGTAACTTCGTCGCTGGGCGTCGACGTCGGTGGCGGTGCCGATCCACTGCACGATCTTTCCCGATTCGTCGCGCATCGGGACGGCGCGCGCGATGAACCAGCGATATGCCCCGTCGGAAGCGCGCCGCAGACGATATTCGACCTCGTACTCGCTCCCCTGACTCAGCGATTCTCGCCATGCACGCACGGTGCGCTCGCGGTCCTCCGGGTGCACGATGCCGGGAACGGATTCGGCGGCCAGGCGCTCCGCCGTCCAGCCGGTATATTCAATGAATCGCCGATTGAGGTAGTCGATGGTCCCGTCGGAAGCGCCCGACCACACGAGTTGCGGCATCGCTTCAGCCAGAAAATGGAATCGTTCGCGGCTTTCGGAAACGGCCTGCCCGAGCTGCATCAACTCGTCGATGTCGACGACGGTTCCGACGACGCCGAACGTTCCAACCGGCTCGTTGATGCGCTGCAACGTTACGCGCATCCACGCAAAGTATCCGTCCGGCCGGCGGCGGCGGACGTCGAGCTGGACCTCCCCGTCCCGCTCGCCGGCCTGGCCCAGCGCGACGTCGTAACGCGGGAGGTCGTCGGGGTGCACGACGTCGCGCCAGCCAAAACCGAACGCGGCCTCGGTCGAAATGCCGCTCAAGCGCGAAAAATGCTCGTTCGAGTAAATCTGGCGCCCCTCGCGATCGCGCACGAAGATTGCAACGGGTGCCGCTTCGATCAAGCGTGCGAAGCGGCTCTCCCCCGTCAACATGTCGGAGGCAAGAAAGCGCACATCGGCTATATTCCCAAAAGCTCCGGACTCACACCGGAGTCCGCGCCAAACCGGCGAAAGGGCGCGAGATGGACAAATCGATTTCGCGCAGGAGCGCACTGCAGGGCTTGATCGGGTTGCCGGCGCTCGGCGCCGCCGTCTTGAGCGCCGGCGCGCCGGCTCGCGCCGGTTCGTCGAAAGCCGCCGTCAAATATCAAGGCTCGCCGAAGAACGGGCAACAATGCTCCGGCTGCCGCTTCTTCAAAGCCGCCAAAGATCCCAAAGCGAACGGTACGTGTCAAATCGTCGACGGCTCGATTAGCCCAAACGGTTGGTGCATCGCCTTCGCGAAAAAATAGACCTTAATACGGCGGCAGCTCAGCGAGCGGAACGGGCGGAACGTTGACCGGTGGGATGCCGGCCGATTTCAGCGCGGCCTCAAGTGGTGCGAGCGCCGCCGGATCCGTCGCCGCCGCGAAGGCCTGAGCGACCGACGCGTATTCCGCGTCGGACCGCTTCGCCGCATCGACGAGCGACGGTAACGGCGGCCCGGTCAGCCGGAAAAATCCTTCGATTTCTTCTCGCAAAGCGCCGGGACGTTGAATCGAGTCCTCGTCGTTCGCATAATTTGCGGTAAGCTCGTCGAAAACGCGTCCCGCCGGGGCGCGCGCCGCCGCAACGGCATCCTGTGCGGCCTTATTGTTTTTGGCAGCCGCCGCTTTCTGCGCCGCATCGAGCGCCTTTTTCAGATCGTCGAGGGCGTTCAACATCGCGTCGACGTTTGAGTACATGACGTAGAAATGCCGGGTGAAATCGTGGGTCGCCTGATAGTCCGCCTGCGTCCACGCTGCGCGCGGATCGGACTTCACCACGAAGGTTTGCATCAGCGTCTTGTTTGAGAGGACGATGCGGGCGGTGTACGTGCCCGGCACAACGAGGGCACCGGTCTTCGAGCCGCGATACTCTTCGCGCAAAGCTCCCATCCACTGCACGGGACCGTCCTCGCGAAAATCCCACGTGACGCGATTCAGGCCTGCGTCATTCGAGACGAACGGAACGTCCTTGTCGCGCACTTTATGCGTTCCCGCAATGTGGCGGACGACGTGACCGCTCGCATCCAACACTTCGATCGTCGGGTGGGTTTTCTGGGGAGCGCTCTGATAAAAATCCAAGATGGCACCTTGCGGCGGATTTTGCCCCGCGTACCGCGTGTACACTCCCTCGTCGTTGGCGTGAAAGGTGAAGATGTACGCGGTGCGCGGCTTGAACAACATCGCCCCAGCGCTTTGCGCTTGCGGCAGTTCCCGAATCGGCGTGAGATCGTCGAAAATCCATAGGGAACGCCCGTGCGTCGCGATGGCCAAGTCGTCGAAATCGGGCTGAATGCGGATGTCGCGAACCGAGACGGCCGGCAAGTTCAACCGGAAGTCTTGCCAACGGTTGCCGCCGTCGTAGGAAATCCACATCCCACGCTCGGTTCCCAAGAAGAGCAACTTGTCGTCGTGCGTGTCGGGCCGAACGGTGCGAACGTATTGGTCTTTCGGCAAGTTCGAGACGATCGAGCGCCAGTTCGTCCCAAAATCGGTGCTCACGAACGCGTACGGCGTAAAGTCGCCGCTGCGATGACGATCGACGATCGCGTAGACCGTGCCGTCGTGCACCGGCGACGGCGCAACGGTTTCGACTCGCCCGTACGGTCCCACGCCGGGCGGCGTCACGTTCGTCCAGTGTGCGCCACCGTCACGCGTGAGCTGTACGAGCCCGTCGTCGGTTCCCGCCCAAATCTCACCGTGCGCGAGCGGCGATCCTTCGATATCGAGAATCGTGTCGGAATACTCCGCACCCGAGACGTCGAGGGCGAGCGGACCGCCGGCAGGTTGCTGGTGGTTCTTGAGATTCAGGGTCAAATCGGGACTGATGGCGGTAAAGTGAACGCCGCGATCTTGCGTCTGAAATATCACATTCCCGCCGTACCACATCGTTTTCGGGTCGGTCGGGTCGAGTGCAATCGGTGAATCCCAATTGAAGCGATACGGTGCATTGTAGAGCGCGAACGTTTGCTTCGACGTCAGGTAGTACGGGCGGATGAACTGGCTTTGCTGCGTGTAGCGATTGAAGACGCTTACGTTGCCGTCTTGCAAGTCGGTGTAAATGAAGTTCGGATTCGTTAAATCAGGGACGGCCCACATCCCGTCGCCGGGCACGACGTTTTGCCAGTGGTCGTCCAAGATGCCGTTCCCATTCAAGCTGTTTGAAGGGCCGCAGAAGGCGTTGTTGTCTTGCAATGCGCCGCAGATCGTATACGGAACTTCGTTGCCGAGGCCGACGTGATAAATTTGTCCGATGGCGAGGTTACGCGAAAACGACCAGGTCTTTCCGCCATCCACGGTAAGCGCGTAACCGCCGTCTTCTCCCGTCATGATGCGCTTCGGATCGTTGGGAGCGATCCAAATGGCATGGTAGTCGACGTGTACTTCCTTAGCGACTTCTTTGAACTTTCGGCCGCCGTCCTTGCTTTCGGCCAAGAATTCCGAAACGGCGAAGACGTGGTTTTGGTCCTTCGGATCGACGGCGATATGCGAAAAGTAAAAGGGCCGTTGATCGACGAGCGTATCCTTCGAGATGAGTTGCCAATGCGCGCCGCCATCGTCGGTGCGCCACAAGATTCCGCTTTTGGATTCGATGATGGCGAAGACACGCTGCGGATTGCTCGGTGCGATCGCGAGTCCGATGCGTCCCATGAATCCGGCCGGCAGGCCGTTGCCGTTCAACTTTTTCCACGTGATGCCGCCGTCGGACGAACGGTACAGTCCATCGGCCGCCCCGCCGCTATGAAACGTCCACGGCTCCCGCCGGAATTGCCAGACGCCTGCATACACCACGCTCGGATTTTGCGGATCCATTGCGAGATCGGAGACGCCGCTCGCGGGGCCGACGTACAACGTGCGCTTCCACGTCGCGCCCCCGTCGCTCGTCCGATAAACACCGCGCGCCGTGCTGTCTGCGAAGACGTTTCCTAACGCCCCGACCAAAACGGTCCGCGGATGGTGCGGGTCGATCGCGATGCGCGAAATGAAAAGCGTGTCCGAAAGACCCACGTTGTGCCACGTCTTGCCGCCGTCGGTCGTTTTGAAGACCCCGTGTCCGTACGACACGTCGTTGCGCGGATTGCTTTCGCCGGTGCCGGCCCAAACGACGTTTTCATCGGTAGGATCGATGGCGATCGCACCGATCGATGGAATTCCGGTCTTATCGAACACCGGGTCCCACGTCGCTCCGCCGTTTGCGGATTTCCAGACGCCTCCGCCGGCGGAACCGACGTAGTACAGCATGGGATCGCGCGCAGTGCCGGCGACGGCCGCGATCCGTCCCCCGGAAACCGCGGGACCGATTTGACGCCATTTCAAGTCGGCGTATGGCGCGCTTCCCGCTCCTCGAGCCGCGTCCGTCGCGCCGAAGCCGAACAGAACGAACACAACGAGCGAAACGGCGAAACGTCGAGACATGACGCAAAACCTCCGCGATGCCGGCCAGTCTTACGGCTGCCTTAACGTCCGGGCTGGTTCATCCCTCGTACTGCGCGATTACGCGAACGCGGCATCGCTCCAGAGCGCGACGGCGTTGCGGCCTTCGGCCTTTGCCTTGTAGCAGGCTTCGTCGGCGCGCGCCAAGAGTTCGGCCGGCGAGGAGCGGCCGTCGATCAACACGACGCCAATGGAAACGCCGAGATCGAACGCGCGTCCGCTCTCCCGGAACGAAAAACCGCCGACCGCGCGGCGCACTTTTTCGGCGACGCGCAGGCTTTCGCTTTGCTTCATATCCGGAAGCAGCACCGCAAACTCGTCGCCACCGATACGCGCGAGGATATCCGACTCGCGCAGCGCGGAACGGATGATCTTGGGGACCGCGCTGAGCACCCGGTCGCCCGCATCGTGTC
>JAFAIW010000125.1 GCA_019236495.1 Vulcanimicrobiota bacterium
TATCTCACGGCGGCGTGCGAAGACCGTGAGACGAATCGTATTCGAAATGATAATCGCTGCAACCAGAATGAAGAGTCCGATCACGGCCACGCCGACGTTGTTCATCACTTTGCTGAGCTGTAGGAGCCGCGCGACCAGATCTTGCCCGTAGTTCACGCTGTCGACCCCGGGCCATTTGCGAATTTCGGAGGCGACGGGCGCGACGTCGGCCGGCGAGAGAACTCGCACGCGAAATTTATCGGGCAGCGGGTTTTCGGTGAGAATCGAGAGATCGATTTGACCCTTCATTCGCTCGCGAAGCTCGCGCAAGCCGTCTTTCTTGGGCACGAACGTCGCCTGTGCGATTCGAGGATCGGCAGCGAGCCGCGAGCGGAGCTCGCCGATTTGGGCCGCCGTATCTGCCGATGAGAGGTACACCGAAACTTCGATTTGATCGAGAAACTGCGAGCCGACGTGCGACATCAGCGCCCGAGTATAGAGGAACGAGCCGAGCAGAACGATCGTAACGGCAACCGTCCCAATCGCGGTTGCTTGCATGCCCGCGTTTCGAGTGAAGTTGCGTAGAACTTCAGCTAGAAAGAATTTGATTCTTCCCGAATCCAAGGAAATAGTATCCCCGTTCTTCGTCGGTTACGATGCGGCCGTCTTCGAGACGAACCACGCGCCGGCGCATGCGATCGACGACGGCTTGATTGTGCGTTGCGACGACGACCGTCGTCCCTTTGAGATTGATGCGCAGCAGCAGCTCCATGATTTCCGTCGTGTTCGAGGGGTCGAGATTTCCGGTCGGTTCGTCGCACAGCAAGAGCTTCGGATTGTTGACGAGCGCGCGCGCAATCGCGGTGCGTTGCTGCTCGCCGCCGGAAAGCTCGCCCGGATACATGCGGCTCTTGTGCGAGAGTCCCACCAAGTCGAGGGCTCGCGGTACTTGGCGCATCACGTCTTTCGTTCGTGCACCGGTTACTTGCATGGCGAACGCGACGTTTTCCCAGACGGTCTTGTCGGTGAGGAGCTTGAAGTCCTGAAAGACGACCCCCAGGTGACGCCGGAGGGCGGGCACGCGCGAGCGATGCAGGCGGTCGACGCGAATACCGTCCACGATGACTTCGCCCGTCGAGGGCGTCATTTCGCGGTAGAGGACGCGCAGGAGGCTGGACTTCCCAGTGCCCGAGTGGCCGACGAGAAAGACGAAGGCACCCTTTTCGATCTCGAGGTCGACGTTGTCCAGAGCGCGGACCCCGTTCGGATAAACGAGGGAGACGCCGCGAAGAGAGATCATCGGTTAAAAGGGATTTTTCGGATGGCCGGACGGATACCTCCGGGCCATGAACTTTGACCTCTCCGACGAGCAGAAGGCAATACAAGATCTTTGCCGCGATTTTGCGCAGCGCGAGGTTGCGCCGCGCGCCGAAGCGATGGATCGCGAAGAGGAATTCCCATACGAGCTCGTCGCCAAAATGGCCGAATTGGGTCTCATGGGCCTGCCGTTCCCCGAGGAATACGGCGGATCCGATGCCGACACGGTCAGCTACGCGCTTGCCGTGATGGAATTGGCGCGCGCGGACGCCTCGACCGCGATCACGATGGCGGCCCACGTCTCGCTCGGTGCAACACCGTTCTTCCTCTTCGGAACGGAGGAACAGAAGCAGCGCTACCTCGTTCCCCTGGCGCAAGGAAAGATGTTGTGGGGCTTTGGTTTGACCGAACCCAATGCCGGAAGCGATGCCGGCAACGTCCAGACGAAAGCCGAGCTGCGCGACGGCAAGTGGATCGTCAACGGAACGAAGGCCTTCATTACCAATAGCGGCACCGAGCTGACCGGAGGAACGACGATCACCGCGGTCACCGGAAAGCGTCCGGACGGAAAGCCCGAGATCTCCAATCTCGTCGTGCCGCAGTCCACCCCCGGATTTACTCGGAGCAAGAAGTACAAGAAGATGGGGTGGCGCGCGTCGGATACGCGGGAGCTTTCATTCGTCGACGCGGCATTGCCGGAAGAAAATCTCTTGGGCAAGCGCGGCGACGGGTTGAAGAACTTTCTGATCGTGCTCGACGGCGGGCGCATTTCGGTGGCGGCGTTGTCCGTCGGCTTGGCATGGGGAGCGTACGATCAAGCCATGCAGTATGCGAAGGATCGGCACGCGTTCGGCAAGCCGATCAGCGCGTTTCAAGCGATACAATTCAAACTCGTCGACATGTTATGCGAAATCGAACACGCAAAAGGGATGGTGCTGAAAGCCGCTTGGGAAAAAGATGAAGGCCGCGACTTCTCGATGAGTGCGTCGCTGGCCAAGTTGTTTAGTGCCGAAGTGTCGCGCCGCTGCGTCAACGAATCGCTCCAAATTCACGGCGGATACGGTTTTATGGACGAATACCCGATCTCGCGCATGTACCGCGACCAGAAGATCAACGAAATCGGAGAGGGTACGAACGAAGTCCAGCGCATGGTGATCGCGAGGATGTTGGGGCTGTAGCTACGGTGCGGCGTTGTGGGATTCTCCTCGGAGACGGCCAAACTTCGCGACAAGTCAGCGTTAGAGCGGTGTCATCCTGAGGTGCGCGCAGGATGCGCGCCTCGAAGGATGTCCAAAAAATTCAGACGCTCCTTAGAGAAGCCCCACAACGCCGCACGGTGCTAGAGATCCGAAGTTGCCTCGTCGTAGAGATGCGCTAGACTGCGTTACGGTGGGAGAACAGCGGCGGTGGCGGGCGAATTGCCAAAGAAGTGGCACGGTGTCGCGGCCGCTGGGAGGAGCGCACCCGCTCCTTGAGAAGCATGCCTCGCGCCAAATGGAGGTCTCATGCGTAAAGTCGTAACGGCGGTCGCCATGTTTCTGCTCGCTGCCGCCCTTCCCGCCGTAGCATCGCTCACCATCGGCGCCACCGCGCCGGAGTTCAAAACACAAGCGTCCCTCGGAGGAAAGGTCTTCGAGTTCGATCTCGCGTCGGCGCTCAAGAAGGGTCCGGTCGTTTTGTATTTCTATCCGGCTGCGTTCACGCACGGATGTACGATTGAAGCGCACGATTTCGCGGACGCGATGGATCAGTACAAGGCCCTTGGAGCAACGGTCATCGGGGTGTCCCACGATACGATCGAGACGCTCAATCAATTTTCGGTGAGCGAATGCCGCAGCAAGTTTCCGGTCGCAAGCGATCCCGATCTCGCCATCGCGAAATCGTACGATGCGATTCTGGCGGCGGCACCGCAATACGCCAACCGAACGTCCTACGTTATTGCAAAGAACGGATCGATCTACTACACCTACACCGACTTGAATCCGGATCAGCACGTCGCCAATACCTTGGCGGCGCTGAAACAATTGGAAAACTCGACGAAGTAGCTAGAACCCCAGGCGCGATTGGCGCGGCCGGCGCTCGTGCGCGCTGCCCGCATCGAGCGCGGTGACGTCGCGCGGAGCGACGTCAATCGCAGGGGCCGGCGCGATCTCCGCGTCGGGAAGCGCGGCCGCTTCCTTCAATCTCCGCCCTTGGGGAAGGACGCGACTTTCGAGCGAGCCGACGGCACTATTGTAGGCTGAGACGGCTTTCGAGAGCGATTGCCCGATCGCCGTAAAGTGGCCGGCAAAGACGCGCACGCGATCGTACAGATCCCTTCCCAACTCGGCGATCTTCTTGGCGTTCTCTTCCTGGCGCCGCTGCTGCCAACCCAGAGCATATGAGCGCAGCAGCGCAATCAACGTGAGCGGGCTTGCGATGTAAACGCCTTTTGCGGCGCCGTGCTCGATCAAGTCCGGGTTCTCGGTGCAGGCGGCGCTCAGAAAGGCTTCGCCCGGAACGAACAGCACCACGAAATCGGCCGAACCATCCGCGCCGTGATAGTTCTTTCTGGCAAGTGCGTCGACGTGCGTTTTCATCGCCTGCGCGTGGGCGCGCATGCGTTCGCGCCGCGTCGAGTCGTCGGGCGCTTCGACAGCCTCGAGATAGGCGGAGAGTGGAACCTTCGCGTCGACGAAAATACGAGAGTTGCCCGGAAGCTCGACCGTCAAATCAGGGCGACCCGCGCCGTCGCCGACTTCGAACGTCTGCTGCTCGGTGAAATCGCAGTACGCTTCCATTCCGGCAAGCTCGACCACGCGCCGCAACTGCACTTCGCCCCATTTCCCCCGGGTCGTGGGATTTCGAAGTGCCGCGACGAGCACGGAGGTCTGCGACGTGAGTTCGTTGGCGGCGTTGTGAAGTTTGTCGGTGCGCGACAGCAATCCGGCAATTTGTTCTTTCAAACCTTCGGCCGCGCCGTGCCGCTGCTTTTCAACCTCGCGAACCAATGCGTCGAATTCCGCCAGTTTTTGGGTTACCGGCATAACGAGTTCGGAAAGGCGTGCATTCGCGCGTTCCTCGGCGGCGGCAAATCGCTGCCCTGCAAGCTCCAAGAATTGCTCGCGTTGCATACCCGCAATGCGCAGGTTCGCTTCGTGAAGCTCGTTTTTCATTGCTTCCGCGATGCCGCGCACGTGCTCGGCATGCGTGCGCGTGACGAGCCAAGTGAGGAATGCCCCGAGGGCAAACGCCACGATGCCGATTTCGAGCGAGAGGACGGTCATGCGCTCAGGTACTTCGCGTAGAACGCCAGCAATCGCTCCCAAGCATCGGCGGCCGCGGAGGGAACGTACGACTGCCGCTGATCGTCCATAAACGCGTGGCCGGCTTCCGCGTAGATTTTGATGTCGGTCGGCACCGTCAGCTTCGCGGCCAGCGCGCGCACTTGATCCGCCGGAATGCTGGTGTCCCGCTCGCCGAAGCCGCCGAAAATGGGGATTTTGATTTGATCTACGTGCGATTCTGCGAACGTGGGGTTTCCGTAAAAAATCGCGGCGGCGGAAAACACGCCGGGATTCTCGACCGGCTGATGCCACGTAATCGAGCCGCCCATGCAGAATCCCATGGTCGCGACCTTGGCGTTTTGCGCCTGGGAGTGAATCCACGTTGCGCCTCCGCGCAGCTGAGAATCCATGTGCGGGTAGTCGATCTTTTCTCTGAACGGCCCGAACACGGAGTAGTCGGTCAATCCGTCGCCGTTCGGTGCGCCAAGTCCGTCGTAGAGGTCGGGAATCGCCGCGATGTAACCGGCCTTTGCCAAACGCCGCGCAAAGTCGCGCATCGACGTGTCGACGCCCCAAACGTGCATCGTGATGACGACGCCCGGCGTCGTCGCGGCAATCACTTTCGGACGTGCCGTGTACGTTCTGACGGGTAGGCCGTCACCATTTGGAATCCAAGCCGCGACGATCGCGGGGTCGTCTTCGGGCACCAAAGGCGGATGCGTTTTACCGAGTTCCATCGACTGCGCCGAGGCCTGCGCGAGCGAGGTGCCCGCAAGGGCCGCACCGGACGACAACGCCACAAAGCCTTTTCGAGATACCGCAAGCGATGTGGAATTGGACGGATCGATGTCGTGCATGCTCCATTATCGCACGGAGGCGGCCTTTCGGTCTATGCCGACGAAACGCGTGGCATGAACCGCGTCCACGGAACGGTGCTCTGCATAACGATCGCCGCCGCCGCGACGGTGCTTGGTCGCGCCGTCCCGCTCGTCGGCGCACCCGTTTTTGCGCTCGTCTTCGGCATTCTCATCGCGACGATTTCGACGCCCTCGATCCACTTGCGCGACGGAATTGCGTTCTGTGCGAAGATCGTGCTTCAGGTTGCCATCGTCGTTCTTGGATTGACGATCAGTATCGAACACGTGCGGCGCACCGGGGGCCAATCGCTCTTTCCGGTCATGTTCGGTTCGCTCGTGGCGACGCTGGCGGTGGCTCCGATTGCGGGCCGCTTGCTCGGAATCGAGCGAACGTTGCGGACGCTCGTCGGGATCGGAACGGCGATTTGCGGCGCGTCGGCCATCGCCGCGGTCGCACCGGTTTTGGAATCGTCGCAAAGCGAAATCAGCTATGCGATTGCGACGGTATTTTTCTACAACCTCGTTGCCGTTCTCGTATTCCCCGCACTCGGTCATGCAATGCACTTGGATGCGCGCGCTTTCGGGCTGTGGGCGGGGACGGCTATCAACGATACTTCTTCCGTCGTGGCCGCGGGTTTTGCGTACGGACCCGCCGCGGCTGCGGAAGCGATCATCGTGAAATTGACGCGCACGACGTTGATCGTTCCGATCGTGGTTCTTTTGGTGGCACGCCGTATGCTGGCGAATCGAGGAAGCGGCGTGCATTGGACGCGCATCGTGCCGTGGTTCATCCTCTGGTTCGTGGTTGCCGCAATGTTGAATTCGCTGCATGCGGTACCCGCGAGCGCTCAGCCGTACATCTCTTCGACAGGCGTCTTTTTGATCGCGACTGCGCTGGCGGGTGTCGGACTTTCTGCGAAATTTGCCGAAATGTTTGCCACGGGGATGCGACCGCTCTTACTCGGACTGATCCTCTGGATCGTCATTGCGGCGAGCAGTTTGGCGCTCGCGCACTACACGTAATCGAGCGGCGCGCTCAAGCCCACGTGTTGACGTTGTTGCCGATACCCAGGCTGTTCAAAAAGTTCGTCAGGATCGTCGTGTCGGTATTGGCGATGTAATACTGATCCTGATTCAGCAACTGCTGATCCGTGGGCAAGCCCGTGTTCTTGGTGGCGAAGTTGCCCTGGTCGATCGGGGCGTTCGCGTTCGGCCCGGTCGAGTTCAGCTGATTGGTCAGCGTGGTGGTGTCGTAGATGCTCAGCTCGTACTGGCTGTTGTAGACGAACTGGTTGCTGGGCGCCGTACTCGTTACGGTCATGGGGGTGTCCTCCCGACTCCCCCATTCTAGCACGGGGTCGCCGCCTTGAAAGGCAAGCGAGTCAAGCTCTCATCAAGCTTTCACCCGCGCTCCCGCGGCGACGGGGTCAACCCAGGTCGTAGCCAAGGCAGGCCGGCAGCGGCTATCTTTGAAAGATCAGTTCTTCCTTTAATCCTGCGCTGCTTGGAGTTGCCGTTCGTGCCCGAAACGATGGTCCGCGTCACCCTGCCCGAGATGGGGGAGTCGGTTACTGAAGGCTCCATCGTCGAGTGGCATAAGAAGGTCGGGGACTTCGTCTCCGAGGGAGAGACCCTCGTTGAGGTGACCACCGACAAGGTGGACGTCGAAGTGCCGGCCACCGCTTCCGGCCTGCTTGTGAAAGTGCTGGCCGAGGAAGGCGCGACGCTTGCCGTGGGCGCGCCTTTGGCCGAAATCGACACCACCGCCGAACGCCCCGCCGGGGCGCAGGCGCCCCCCGCGGCACCCAGCGTTCCCGCCGCCGCTGCACCGCAAAAGCGTGACGTCCCCGCTCCGACGCGCAACGGCGATGTGCGCGCGACGCCGCAAGCGCGCCGCGCGGCGCGCCAGCGCAATCTCGATCTCACGCGCGTACGCGGGAGTGGCCCGGACGGATTGATCCTGCGCGATGACGTCGAGCATCACGTTTCCGAAACGCCGTCGTCGTACGGTGCTTCCGGCGCCGCGTCCGCGCTTCGCGCGCCCGTGTTGCCGCCGCTTCCCGTCGAGGCGAAAACCACGACGCTCAAAGGACCCGCAGCGGCGCTCGCCGGGTACATGGAGCAAAGCCTTTCGATTCCCACGGCGACGAGTTTTCGCACGTTACCCGTCGGAATATTGGACGCGCGACGCCGCGAGTTGACTGCGGCGCTTCGCGCGGGCAACCGGCCCGAGAAAGTTTCGTTCACCCACATCATCGCGTTCGCGCTCGTGCGCGCCGCTACCGAGCAGCCGGCCATTACCGCGCATTTCCGGCGCGACGGCGAGCAAATGCAGCGAGTCGAGTCGGGGATTCATCTCGGTCTCGCGGTCGACGCGGAGCGAAAAGACGGCACGCGCTTTTTGATCGTTCCGGTAATCAGGAGTGCGGATCGTTTGGATTTCGCGGCGTTTCGCGAGCGCTATGAGGATCTCGTAGCGCGCGCGCGCGACAACAAACTTGGGGCCGACGAACTCAGCGGCGCGTCGTTCACGCTTACCAATCCGGGCGGAATCGGCACGGTTGCATCGGTTCCACGGCTCATGGCGGGACAAGGCGCAATTTTGGCGGCGGGTGCGATCGGCTATCCGGCCGGTTTCTCGCGCGCGAACGAATCGACGCTGCGTTCGCTCGGGATCGAAAAAGTGATGCAGATGACGAGCACGTACGACCATCGCGTCATTCAGGGCGCGCAGTCGGGCGAATATTTGCGTCGCATCGAAGAGTTGCTGAGCGGAAAAGACGGTTTTTATGAAGCCATCTTCGCGGCGCTCGGTTTGCAGGCGAAGGCGGCTCCGCAGGTCGAGGCGCCTGCCGCCGCCACGCCGGTTGGGCCGGTGGCCGCGCCGGCCAGCGCATCCGAAGAAATTTTGCGTGCCGTTGCGGCCGGAATGGCGATCGTTTCAGCGTATCGCCATCACGGACACTTGGCCGCGACGCTCGATCCGCTCGGTACGGCGCCGATCGGCGATGCATCGCTGGACCCCGCCACGTACGGTCTCGGTCCGGCGCTCGAATCGGCCGTCCCGGCGTCGGTCTTGCGCGTCGCGCTGCCGGGCACGACGCTGGCGGACGTTCTTCCGCAACTGCGTTCGCGCTACAGCTCCACCATCGCGTACGAAGTCGAGCACATTTCAAACGAACAACAGCGTGGCTGGTTGCGCGATTGGATCGAGTCGGGCCGGCACTTCTTGCCGTTTTCGTCCGCGCGCCGGATCGAGCTTCTGGATCGGTTGACGCGGGTCGAAGTGTTCGAGCGCTATCTGCGCAAGACGTTTCTCGGCCAGAAAACCTTTTCGATCGAGGGTCTCGACGTCACCATTCCGATGATGCAAGAAATGCTCGAGATGCTGGCGGACGAGGGCGTGCAAAATGCGGTGGTCGGCATGGCGCACCGCGGCCGCTTGAATACTATTGCACATGTGGTCAACACGGCGTATGAGGAAATTCTGGGCGAGTTCGAGGCGGCCCATCAACGTGGGGAAAGCAGCAGCGACGACGACGTCACCGGCGACGTAAAATACCACCACGGCGCCGACGGCGAGTATCACACCGCCACCGGCGCGCGGATCGCCGTGCGCCTGGCGAACAACCCATCGCATTTGGAGGCAGTCGATCCGGTCGTCGAGGGCGCCACTCGCGCGCTACAAACCGATCGCACCAATCCGATTCCGGAACGCGACGTGAAAAAGGCCGCGCCGATTCTCGTACATGGGGACGCGGCATTCTCGGCTCAAGGCATCGTCGCCGAAGTGCTCAATCTCCAAGCTCTGCCGGGCTATACCACCGGCGGAACCTTGCATTTGATTGCGAACAATCAAATCGGTTTCACCACCGAAACGCTCGATGCTCGCTCCACCCGGTACGCGAGCGACCTTGCCAAAGGGTTCGACGTGCCGATCGTGCACGTCAACGCGGACGACGTCGAAGCGTGCATCGCGGCCGTTCATCTCGCCATCGAGTTCCGCCGCGAGTTTGCGCGCGACATGATCATCGACGTGATCGGCTATCGCCGTTTCGGACACAACGAACAGGACGAACCGGCGTACACGCAGCCCGCGATGTACGACAAGATCAAGTCGCATCCAACCGTACGCGAGCTTTATGCGAACAAACTGGTGGCGCAGGGCGTTCTTACCAGCGACTACGCGAAGGAACTGGAGCAAGACGCGCTGGCGCGCCTGCAGGACGCGTACAAAGCCGTCAAGAGCGGACGGGCGGCTGGGATGCTCCCTGCCCACGAACCTTCGAACGGGCCCGTGATGGCGATGCCGCCGAAGATCGATCGCGAGCGGCTCGTTGCGTGGAGCGATGCGCTCGTTCGAGCTCCCGACGGGTTCGTGGTGAACAAAAAGCTGGTCACACAGTTCGAACGTCGTGCGAAAGCATTGCGCGATAAGGGCACCGTCGACTGGGCAATTGCCGAAGGACTGGCTTTCGCTTCGCTCTTGGCCGAAGGAAAGCCGATCCGGCTAACCGGGCAAGACACCGAACGTGGAACCTTCAGCCATCGTCACGCGGTGTTGCACGACACGAATACCGGCGCCCAATACGTGCCGCTTCAGCATATCTCGGATTCGCACGCCTCGTTCGAAATTCACAACAGCCCCCTCTCCGAATATGCATGTTTGGGTTTTGAATACGGCTACAGCGGCTGCGCGCCCGATGCGCTCGTGCTTTGGGAAGCGCAGTTCGGTGACTTCAACAACGGTGCGCAGATCATCATCGATCAGTTCATTGCGGCGGGGCAGGCGAAGTGGTCGCAAAGCTCGCGTCTCACCTTGCTTTTGCCCCACGGCTACGAGGGGCAAGGACCCGAGCATTCGTCGGCGCGGCTCGAGCGATTCTTGCAGCTCTCTGCAGAAGGCAACTTGCGCGTTGCGAATCCGTCGAACGCCGCGAACTACTACCACCTGCTGCGAACGCAGGCGCATCGCGAACCGGTACCGTTGGTCGTCATGACGCCGAAATCATTGCTTCGTTTGGAGGCGGCCGGCGGAACGCTGGACGAGCTCGCCAACGGGCGCTTCCGTTCGGTAATCGACGATCCGCGCTATGAAGGCGCCGATAAGTCGAAGGTCGAGCGGCTGCTGCTCTGCTCGGGGCACATCTACTACGACCTGATCGGCGACGAGCTGTATCCACGGATGCACGCGACGGCGATCGCGCGTGTGGAATTGCTTTCGCCTTTGCCGCACGTCGAGCTGAGTGCGCTCATCGCCGGCTATCCGAACTTGAAAAAGCTCGTCTGGGTACAGGAAGAGCCGAAGAATATGGGGGCGCGCGCGCATGTGCGCCGGCGGCTGCTCGAGCGCAAATCGGATCAGATGGACATCGGATACATCGGGCGGGGCTACCGCGCGAGCCCGAGCGAGGGGTATCCCGGCGCGCACGCCGTCGAGCAAGAACGCCTTGTGAAAGCCGCCCTCACCGAATAACCGGGGGCACGTTCCTCGGGAAGTCGCTCGAAAGCGCACCTCGTTGTGCGCTTTCTGCTTTGCCGCTTTTCGCGCAGAACGAAGTTTCGAAGTTGCCCTCCGTGGCAAGGCGCGAAATGTCGGAAACTTCCCGAGGAACGTGTCCCCTTCAAACTCTTTCGAGCGACTTCTGGAGAAGGGTACTCCCACGCTTCAGTGATTTAACAAGGAACCCCAACGATGTTCGAAGGTGACGGCGAATTGCGTGGGTGCCACGGGGAATGCCGTGGTCAGCGACGGACCGCTGTACCCCGGGTACGGAACGCCGCCGTCAAAGTTGGCAAAGATGTATGCGTTCGTGTTGAAGATATTCAGCCAATTGACGTGCAGTGCGTTCGTCGCTCCAAGCGGTAACGTAAGGCTCGCATTGTACAGCCAGAACGGCGGCTGATTGTAGGGGTTGTTCGTGCCCTGATACTGCCCCCCGAAGTACGCCGTCAATCCGCGATTCGAGTAGTCGACGCCATAGCCGTACTTGTGTTGCGGGACGCCGAGGTATTGCTGATTGTTGACGACGGTTTGCAGGGTATTTTGCGTGTTTGCGTCCAGCCCCGTCGGAAAAGCGACCTGCGTGTTGTAGTTCATGGTAACGCCCAATTGATGCGTCGCCGGGACGCGCGCGCTCAGCTCGTATCCTTCGAACGTCGTCCCTTGGATGTTGATCGGTTGGACGATGTACAGAACCGGCGGCGGCGGAGTCGGAGGTGCTGCGAACACCAAGCCTGGGGGCGCCGGAAGCGTAGCGGTGTAGATGTGGTTCGTAACGTACGTCTGGTACACGTCGAAGCTCAGAATCCCGGCCGAGCCAAACGCGTGATCGATACCGAGGTCGTACCCAAAGCCGGTCTCCGGCTTGAGATTGGGATTCCCCGACGTTGCGGCGCAAAAGAAATTGTTTGAGGGACACTGAGGTACGTTTACGGACGTGAACTGGCTCAGGTTCAGAGGCGTCAGCAATTGGGAAAGGACCGGCGGTGCAAATCCCGTTCCAACGTTGAATCGCACGGCAGTCTGCGAATCCGGTTTGAAGACTGCCCCAAATCGCGGATCGACGCGTTTGACGTTTAACGTGTTGTAGTTGCTGTAGTATGCGGCGAGATTCAGATCCCATTTTGCGTTCGGGCGGAACTCGTCCCGAAGCAGAACGGTCTTCTCCAGTTGCGATCCGGACGCTTGTGGCTGTAGCTGCTGGAACGTTTGAATCGTCCCGTTGTTTTGTGAAAAGTAGAAATCGTCACCGTTTCCGCCCGCGGCGACGGTCAAAGTGTTTTGATCGTTCAGAGCTTTGGTCCAGTAGCCTTGAATGCCGGTCAGCCAATCGACGCTCCGCGTCAGGAACGGCGTTTCCGGAGGAGCCACGTTGTAACCGTCGACGACGCGCTCAAGAAGGTTCGAGTAGTATCGCAGAACGAGGTCTCCACCGCCGATCTGTGAGTGAAGCATCGCGCCGTATTTCGGTTGGATGTTCCAAACGTAGTTGCCGGGGAACCCGTAGAAGTATGGAACTCCGAGGGAGTTGTTGTTGAAGGTGTTCGGCGGTGGCGACGGGTTGCTCACCGGATTTGGATTTGCCAGCAACCCCGATTGATCGCGATAGTCCGCCTCGTCGTCGGCTTCGAGCGTCAGAAACGTTACGGGCGAAAAATCGTAGCGGAGCTTCGCAAGGAACGATGTAAGGTTCATCGTTTGCGATGCTGGCGCTATCAGACACGGCCCGTTCGGCGGCGTGGGGGGACTGAAGCCGCAATTGTTGATGAAGTCGCCTTGAAAGTTCGGATTGATGTAGCCGTTCGTTCCGTATCGGTGAAAGTCGAGCACATATCCGAAGCGCCCAAACGTGTTCGTTTCCAGAAGGTTGAAGTCGGTCATGCTGAACGAGCCGACCGTCCCGATGACTTGTCCGCCTTCGGTTTTCGAAGGATCGCGGGTCACGAGGTTGAGGGTTCCACCGATCGTGTTCGCGCCGAACAACGAACTGCCGCCGATGCCCTTGATTACCTCGACGTTCGAATAGATGGCCGGCGTCAAACTGGAGAGATCGAAGTCGCCGTATTGTCCGTTGCGGAGCGGCTCGCCGTCTTGAAGAACGAGCACTTCGTACCCCGTATTGTTCGAGCCGCCGCCGGCTTGTCCGACGAATGCTCCGGCGCCGCGAATTGTGAGCGTCGTCACGTTGCCCGGCGCGCTTCCGTCGTAGCGCTCGATCGTCACACCCGGCTCGGTTGCGAGTGCTTCCTGCACCTGCGTTATTCCGGCCGCGACGAGCTGGCTATTAGAAATATTGATCGTCGGCGCCGAGCCGGTATTCACCGCGCGATTGTTGTTGACGCGCACGGTGCCGATGAGCGTCAGCGTGCTCGTGGCGACCGGCGCCAACGCGACGCTTACCGTCGCCGCTTGGCCCGCGACGATGCCGAACGGCGCCGAAACGGACGAGTTGTATTGCTTTGCTTGAAAACCGACCGTATAAACGCCCGGCACCACTCCGTCGAACGAGTAGTGACCCGACGAATCGGTTTTTGTGGATTTGTCGGTCCCCCCGCCGCTCAGCCGCACGGCGGCGCCGGGCACAGGCCCCCCCGATATCTGATCGGTGACGAGACCACTGACGGTTGCGGTGCTTTGCGCCAACGCGCATCCACCGGCGACGAGAAAGAGAGCAACAATCGAGAGGAGACGTTTCATTGCCGATACTCCCGGGTGCGTCGAGTAAATTCTCGCAAGGGTCGAGGCTTTGAGCGCCCTTTGATGGTATTCTTGTGCCGTCCTCTTCTATCATAAGAGCATATTATGGAGGTTCGGCAGTGTATTTGTTCCGCGCGCTGATCGCCACCGCGATCGTTGTATTTGTTTCGGGCTCGACGGCCGGCGCTGCCGCCCCCTCCGGTTCGCCGTCGGCGGCAAGTACGGCGCCAAAAACCGGAAGCGACACGCTGCTGCCGTACGCCGCATTTACGAAAGGCGCGGAAGCGCAGCGCGGCCTGTTCACGATTTGGCGCAAGGACAACGCCGTCGCGCTTGAGTTGACTCCCGACCAATTCGGAACGGATTTCGTCGAAACGGCCGTTCCGGTCCACGGCCTGGGAGGGTACTTCGTCACCTCGGGCCAGATGGATTTCCAAGAAGCGCGCATCATGCGTTTCGAACGCGAAGGCAACATCGTAAGTATCGTTTGGCCCTCGACGCGTTTCATGGCCACGCCGAACACCGCGCTCGCCGACTCGGTTCGCGATTCCACGTCAAATTCGGTCGTTACGCTCGCCAAAGTGATCTCCGTGAATCCCGACAACGGCAACGTCGTCTTCGATTTTTCCGGTTTTCTCGGCGACACGATGGACATGACGGACGCCCTGAACCAAGCGATCGCCGATCCGAAGGACCCCGGTTCGAATTACCATCTCGATTCGCAGCGGACGTTTTTCGGGCCATCGAAGGCCTTTCCGAAGAACGTGATCGTCGAAGCGGACCAAACCTATGCATCGTTCCAGCCGAAGGTCATCGACACGGTTCCCGATCCCCGCAGCGTGCAGGTCAAGGTTCACTACAACATCGCGGAGCTTCCCGCATCGCCGGATTACATGCCGCGCCTTTTCGACGACCGGGTCGGATATTGGGATAACGCCCACGTAGATTTTAGCAAGGACTACCGCCGCGACGACCGCGTTCACTACATTTTGCGGTGGAACGTTCAACCATCGGATCCGTCGAAGTCCATGTCACCCGCGAAGAAGCCCATCGTCTACTATCTCAGCAACACGATTCCGCCGCAGTATCGCGCCGCCGTGCGCGACGCCCTGTTGACCTGGAACAAAGCGTTCGCCAAAATCGGCATCAGCGATGCAGTCGAAGTGAAAGATCAGCCCGACGACCCGAATTGGGATCCCGACGACATTCGCTACAATGTCGTGCGTTGGCTCTCCGAATCGAACGACGGCGGTTTCGCGGAAGCGCAAGTCTTATTCAATCCGTATACCGGTGAGATTTTCCGAAGCGCGGTGGTCATCGACAACGATCTGATGCGCTACGGAAAGCTCGAATATGGGGACTTCGCGGGGCCCGAACAAACCTCGATCGCTCCCCACGGGCACTTCACGGATGCGGACTACGAGCGCGAAGCTCACGCGCAGTACGCATTCGGAGTGACCGCACTTTCGTTAATGAATGGTCTGGATGCGGACCACGTTCCATCGAGCTACTCGTACGAATATCTGAAGGCGATCGTTTTACACGAGTCCGGACACGATTTTGGATTGATGCACAATTTCATCTCGCAGCGCGCGTATAGCGCGCACGACCTGGAAAGCAAGTCCTTCACCGCGCAATACGGCGTGACGACGAGCGTCATGGCGTACGCGCCGATCAACGTTTGGCCGCACGGCACGCCCAACGGCCACTATTTTCAGACGACGCTCGGCCCCTACGATTACTACGTGATCAAGTGGGGTTACAAACCGATTCCCTACGCTCACACGCCGGATCAAGAACTGCCGACGTTGAACCGGTGGGCGTCCGTGTGGAGCGATCCGCGCTATCGTTTGGCTTCGGACGAGGACGTTTCGTGGCTCGACGGACACGCGATCGATCCTCGGGTCGAGCAGTGGGACCTTTCGAACGACAACATCGCCTGGTGCGGAACGCAGATGCAGATGGTCTCACAGCTGATGGGCTCGCTCGACCGGCGCTATCCGGAGCCGCAACATTCATACGAGGAAGAGCGGGCCGCGTTTGCGCGGTTGGTCGGGCACTCGAATATTTGCGCCCGCATCATGTCGCACTACGTGGGAGCGGAATACCTGTCGCGCGCGCACCGTGGCGACCTCAACGCGAGGACGCCGCTGAGTCCGGTTGCGTTGGCCGACCAAAAGCGCGCATTTGCGTTGCTTGACCGGTACGTCTTCGGAGTCGACGCGTGGAACTTTTCGCCGCACCTGCTGAGAGAACTGACCTATACGGAGATGGAGAGCGACTGGGGATACGATCCTCCGGCGCTCCATGCGTATTCCGCAACGCAGACTGCCGCGGCGCTGCAAAATCAGTTGCTGAACCAATTCTACAATCCGCTCATGTTGGTCCGCTTGGCGGATATGCCGACGAAATACGGCGCCGGAAAAACGATGGAACTGGGCGATCTCTTCACATGGATGCAAAACAGCGTCTATGGGGACCTCGCGCACGTCAAAGGAGGCTCGATTCCGGTCGTGCACCGCAACTTGCAGCGGAACTACGAGCGCGTGCTTGCGACGCTGGCGGTGACGCCGCCGAGAGGCACGCCTCCCGACGCTCAGGCATTAGCTCGTCACGAGCTGGTGGAGCTCAGGAGCTCCGCGCAGGCGGCGCTCGCCAATCGTTCGCTGGATTTGGTGACGCGTGCGCATCTCGAGGCGCTCGAAAGCGACGCCGGCCGGGCATTGAATGCGCAGCGGGTGGTTGCGGGCTGAGCTTCGATTGTTACTTGATCGCGTAGGTAATCGAGACGTAGGAAGAAACGCGGACCGATAGCAGGTCGTTCAGACTGGTAAAAGGCTGATTGCCCATGCCGTTTGGACCAATGTATTCCTGTTGCATGCACGTTTCGTTTCCGGCTTCGTTTGCGCTGATGGCGAGGACCCGGCCGAGCTGAACGCCGGCCTCGTGTGCGAGGGCGTTCGCGCGCCGTTTTGCATCGGCCACGGCGAGTGCCCGCGCCTTCGTTCGCAAGTTCGCGCAATCCGGCGGCGTCAGCGCGACTTGTGCACTACCGAGATTCACCCCGGGCAGGGAGGCAAACGCGGACGCGAGCTGGGTGATTCCATCCTGAACCATTGCGGGCGTCGGGTTGCTCACCGAACCGCTGATCGACGCATTGTTCGTTTTCGTGTCTCCGGTGATGAAAAAGGGCAAGACGATGGAATTGGGGTCGACGTGCGCGCGAGCCATCGCATCGGCGATGTTTTGTAAGGTCGCGCGAGTGATGTTCGGGGTGTTGGTCGCACTGAAGATTGCCAGCGTAAGGCGTGCGCTCGCGGCCGGCACGGTGACGCTTCCCACGCCATTGACCGTCACCCCCGAGAGAACGTTCCCGCGCCCGTCCAGCACCATGGAACGCACCGGCGGACCGGGTGCCGCCGGCGCCGGAGCGGTCGTGACGCTTTGTGCTCCCAGAGGGAGTGGAAGCGCGGCGAGTACGAACGTGACGGCAAGAGTGCGATGCTTCACGATTGCTCCTACACGAGACCCATTTGAACGAGCAGGTCTTCGATCTTCGAAGATGAGCGCACGATGGCGCGATTTGCGGGCGAGATGAACCCTTCGCGCACGCCTTTGTCGAACATTGCCAAGAGCTCGTCGAAATACCCT
This sequence comes from Vulcanimicrobiota bacterium, assembly GCA_019236495.1. GTDB lineage: Bacteria > Vulcanimicrobiota > Vulcanimicrobiia > Vulcanimicrobiales > Vulcanimicrobiaceae > JAFAIW01. The sequence goes on from JAFAIW010000125.1 coordinate 17,271, forward strand.
TCGGCGTTCAAGATGCCGATCGGACTATCGTGAATGCCGAGCTGCGCCCACGTCACGATTTCGCAAAACTCGTCGAGCGTGCCGTAACCGCCCGGCAGTGCGACGAATGCGGTGCTCAAGTCTGCCATGAGCGCCTTGCGCTCGTGCATCGTCTCGACGACGTGCAACTTCGTCAGTCCGTCGTGTGCGACTTCGCGTTCGGCAAGCGCGCGTGGAATCACGCCGATGACTTCCGCGCCATGCGCGAGGGCAGCGTCCGCTACGAACCCCATCAGGCCGACGCGCCCGCCGCCATACACGATCCCAAAGCCGCAGGCGGCAATATAACGGGCAGCATCTGCGGCAATTTGTGCGTAGGCTCTTCCCTCACCGGAGCGCGAACCGCAAAAAACGCACACCCGCTTTGAAGCGCTCGGCCGCATGACGGCCGCTTTGGCAATGAAGCACGTGCGGCCTGCCGAAGAACGCCCGATGAAGCGCCCGCCGAATGTGCGCGCAGTTCCCGACGACGGCGTCATCCGCGTGGCGCGCGAACGGCGCCGCGGTGGGATCATGTCGATCGTCACCGGGTTGCACGAACGCGAAATCGAGGGCGTCGCGAAGACGCTCAAAAAACTCTGTGGGACCGGTGGCACCGCAAAGAACGGCGTGGTCGAAATTCAAGGCGATCATCGCGATCGCATCGTGGCATATTTTGCCGGCGCCGGCCGCAAAGCAAAAAAGGCCGGTGGTTAACGCGAGGTTCCTGGGCTCGCTCGCAATGTTTTGCTTAAGCTCGCTCGCCTCAGGAACCTCGCTCGTGACTGAACGCGTGAATATCCGGAAATGTTTGCTCGGAAAAGGTTAGCCCGAGGTGACGTTTCAGCGCCACCTCGGGGAGTCTTTTGCTTTTCAACCGGGGCGTCGGCGCCACGCGAAGGGGGCCCCACGGAGTGGGGGGCGCCCTTCGACTACGCTCAGGACAAGCTCCGGCTAGGGCCGGAGCGCCTTTTAGACCGAACGTTGCGAAACTTCTATCTACCAGGCCCGTCGTGCTTCGTCCAGAAGATCCGGTTCGATTGCCGGTTCTCCATGCGATTGAGCTGGCGATATTCACCGTACGTCAGATGGCCGTCGTGGTTTTCGAGATCCTCGACGCGCACGTCGTTGATGCGCGCTTCCCCGGCTTGCAGGCGTTGGTATTCGCGCGGCGACAGCTGTCCGTCGCGCACGCCCTGATAGATCCGATATTCCTGATGGCCGAGGCGGTTTCCGACTTCACCGGCTTGCGCAGTGGCCGGAAGGGCGACAGCGGCGAGCGTGAAGACTGCAAGTGCTACTTTCGACATGTGTTCTCCTTGAATTGCGCGTTGTCGTTCGCGTAGAGCTTTATGCCAAAGAAACGCGGTACTCCACGCGAATCTTGCGCCTCTCACCGTCGTTTAAAAAGGCCCTCATCTCGCTTTCATCCGGCGCGCTTTGCCGATGAAATTGCGATGAGGGCCTTCTCGCCTGACTTGGTTGAGGGCTAAGCGAGCACGAGCTCTTCGTTTTCGATGCCCGCCTTCTTGATGGCGGCGCGAATCATCTCGTCTTGCATCTCGGGAATCACCCACCGGGCTTGCGCGTCGGCCGAAAGCTTGTCGATCGGATCGAAATAGACGAACGCTTTCCCCGGCTTGACGCTCGGCGCGCTGTAGACCGCGATCCCGTTTTCGCGGTCGTAGAAGTCGTAGCTGTGGACGTCGCGCTTTCCTCCGCCGCCCGGCGCGTCGCACACGAAGGTCGGAGTGTTGAAGCCCGCGGTCGATCCACGCACGAATTTCTCGATCTCGGTCGCCGTTTGGATGGTGGTGCGAAGCTCCTCTACGCCTTTGACCATATCGTGCATGTACACGTAGTACGCGTGGACGTTCATGTGGCCAAGGCGCTTGACCAGCAATTGCATCCGCTGTTTCGAGTCGTTGGTTCCGCGAATGAGCACGGACTGATTGCGGACGAAAATCCCCCGTTCGAACAGCAAACGCATGGCGCGTTCCGTAACCCACGTGATCTCTTCAGGCGCGTTGAAGTGCGTGTGAAGCACCACCTCTTTGCCTAGTTTGCGACCACGGTCCACGATTTCCGTGATCGCGTCGAGCCACTCGGGGTGCGTCAAAATCTTCATCGGCATGATCGCAGGACCTTTGGTGGCAAAGCGCATCCGGCGGACATGCGGAATGTCGAGCAGGGCGTTGCCGATCAGCGCGATGCTCTTCGGAGGAAGCTGATACGTGTCGCCGCCCGAAATGACGATGTCTTCGAGTTCCGGACGTTCGGTAATGTATTGAAAGGCGTCGTTCCACATCGCCGGCGTTTTCGCTAATCCAACCTTGTCGACGTTTTCCGTGTCGGGGCCGATCGCATAGCTGCGCGTGCAGAAGCGGCAGTACACCGGGCAGGTGTTGAGCGGCAGAAAGAGCGCCTTGTCGACGTAGCGATGCACGAGCCCGGGAACCGGCGCGTCGTCTTGCTCGTGCAGGGAGTCCAGCGTCAAACGCGGATGGTCGGGCAGAAGTTTGCTCGCGAGCGGAATGAACTGCGTGCGAATCGGATCGTTATATGGGTCCGTCCAATCGATCAAGGAAATTGCATACGGCGAAACGCGAACGGCCATCGGGGCTCGTTCGAACGCCGTCCTCGCGTCGGCGATGAATTCCGGCGTTGCCAGCCCCTCGATCGTCCGGAGCAGCTCGTCGGCGGTTTTCACCGAATGCTTCTGCTGCCAGAGGTGATCGAGAAACGTCGTTTCGTCGATCTCGCGATAGGCCGGAACGTGACGCCAAAACTCGCCCTGCAGCACATCCGTATGACGGAACGCTTCCTTTGGTGCGGGCGGCTTTTTGTGAAGGACTTCTGCCATGATCTGCTCTTTCTAAAGGGCGGTTGATGAAGCGAAACGACGATTGAAGTACGCGTGAACTTCGGGGTTGTCGCGGAGCGTTTGCAACGCCGTCTCGGCGTGACCCTCGGCATAGCCGTTGCCGACGATCATCGTGACGTCTTTGCCGACGCCTTCGGCGCCGAGCGCCGCGGCCGTGAATGACGTGCTCATCGAAAAGAAATAAACCGTCCCGTGCTGCTTCGTACAAAGAATCGAGCTGAGCTCCGTCCCTGGCACGTTGACGCAATTGACGGTCAAGTCGGCCAAATCGGGAATCCGTTGCCCGACGGCGCGATGCACTTCAACCGCTTGCCGCGCGTCAAGCTCGACGAGCTCGTCGACCAGTCCCGTCCGCTGGAGCAGCCTTGCGCTTTCCGTCGAAGCGTCGGGGACAATGCCGACGACGCGGCCCTCCGCTCCGACGCGCGCTTTTGCTTGCGCGCACGAAAGCATTCCGGATTTCCCGTCGGCCCCGATAATAACCACGGTTTGACCGGGTCGCGTGATGCGGCGCACTTGCGCCGGAGCGCCCGCCACGTCGAGCGTCGCAAGTGCGACGTCGGTATTGATGTCGTCGGGCAACTTCGCCCAGATGCCGCTTTCGAACAACACCGCGCGCCCGGTGATCCACACGCGGCCGGTAGCGACGTCGACGCGATCGATCGATTGGATATGCAAAGGCGTCAACGAGAGCGAAACCAGCGACGCGATGCGGTCGCCGGGTTGCAGAGCGATTCGCCCGCGTAACGCGCTGCCGACTTCCGCAACGCGGCCGATGAACATTCCCCCGCTTCCGGTGACCGGATTATGTTGCTTGCCGCGCGCCTCGACCGTCGCGCGGATCGTCTCGGAAATGCGGCCCTCGTCCCCTCCGGCCGCTTCGCTGATCTGCCGAAACGACGCACTGTCGACGTTCAAGCACTCGACGTCGCAAAGAATCTCGTTTTCGAACGCACGGGGATCGT
>JAFAIW010000044.1 GCA_019236495.1 Vulcanimicrobiota bacterium
CCGGGGCGGTCTTGGAAACCAGCACTTCGCAACGGCGGCACGCCAAGCGCCGCGGTTTGCGGAACGCGGCGAGCCGGGAATGCACGCGAGTTTGCGTCTCGAGCTGAAATTGTTGGCGGATTGCGGCGTCATCGGTGAACCCAACGCCGGAAAATCCACCCTCCTCTCGGTCGTTTCGGCCGCCCGTCCCAAGATCGCCGACTATCCCTTCACCACCCTCGAGCCCCAGCTCGGGGTGGTCCGGGTCTCGGAGGAGGAGTCGTTCGTCATGGTCGACGTGCCGGGACTCATCGAGGGGGCCCATGAGGGGGCGGGGCTGGGCGATCAATTCCTGCGCCACGTCGAGCGCACGCGCGTTCTCATCCATCTGCTCGACGGCGCGAAATCGCTCGACGAGATCGAGCACGATAAAACGATCATCGAACACGAACTCGAAGCGTGGAACCCCGCGCTCTTGCAGCGTCCCACGATTCTCGCACTTTCGAAATTGGATCTACCCGACGCGCGCGCGAGTTTCGAAATCCTGCGGGCGCGCTACGAAGGTTTGCAGGGCATTTCCGCGGTGACCGGTGAGGGCGTGCGCGAGCTCGTTTTCGCCGCGTGGGAAAAGATCCGCAGCGCGCCGATGCCCGAAGTCGCCGCCGCGCAACCGGCGCACATCGTGCTCAAACCGAAAGAAGCGTTTGTGATTCACAAAGAAGAGAACGTCTTCGTCGTAACCGGCGAGCGGATCGAGCGTTTGGCGGCGATGACGAATTTCGATTCCGACGAAGGGCTCGGCCGTTTCGAGCAGATATTGGCCAGAATGGGCGTCGAGCGACGACTCCGGGAGCTCGGTGCCGTGGAAGGCGACACGGTGCGAATCGGAAGCGTGGAGTTCACCTACTCGTGAAAATCGGATTGTTCGGTGGAACGTTCGATCCGATCCATAACGCGCATCTGTTCATCGCGGAATCGGCGCGATGCTTGGAAGCCCTGGACAAAGTGCTCTTCGTCCCGACGAATCCCGTGCACCACCGTGCGGCAGCCACCGCGTCCGCAGAAGATCGCTGCGCGATGATCGTGTTGGCGATCGCCTCGAACCCGGGGTTCGGACTGGAACGCATCGACCTCGACGAGGGCGCGACGGGCTACACGGCCGACTTGCTTCCGCGTTTGCGTGCGAAGTATCCGGGCGATGAGTTCTCCTTCATCATCGGTGCGGACTCGCTGACCTCCGGATCGTGGGTGCGCATGGAAGAAGTCCTCTCCAACCTCGAACGATTCGTGATCGCGCCGCGTGCCGGCGTTCCCGAAGGCGCGATCGCGCGGGCCGCTTCGGCATTCCCGTCAAACCTGCGGGACCGCATAAAAACCCTGCATTTACCGGAGATTCCGGAGTCATCGACGCTCGTGCGCAAGCTGCTCTCCGAGGGAAAGTCGGTGCGGTATCTCGTGCCGGAACCGGTATGGCGCTACATCGAAGAACATCAACTGTATGACGTTGCGGCGCGCGTGTAGCGTCGTCTTCGCGGTTTTGCTCGGCGGGTGTGCGAGCGCCCCAGAGCGCATTGTCTCGCTGAGCGACGCACGGACGTACTGCGATGCCGGGGCGAGCCACGTCCAAGTGCAATATACGGGACGCGTCGCGACGGTACTCGGCGTGATGCGCGGCCCGAGCGGCAATCACGAAGGTTTTGAAGTGTATTACACGAGCAAAGGCCGCAAGCGCTTCGCTCGCGTCGAAGACAATATCGACATCACCGGCCCGATTCCGATGTCCCCCGGCGATCGCGTGAGTTTCCAAGGCCAATACGAGTGTGACGACTACGTCGTCCATTGGACGCACCACGACCCGGCGGGACGGCACGCCGGCGGATACGTCGAGGTTAACGGCCGCACGTACCGGTGAAAGACCTGACGCGCATCATTCTGGCCAGCGCATCTCCGCGCCGTTTGGAATTGTTGCGCTCGTTGCGTCTCGAGGTCGACGTGATCCCCAGCCGCTACCGCGAGCCGTCGATCGATCGTTTCACCCCGAGCGAGCTTGCAAGCGTTCATGCTCGGGAGAAAGCGCTCGAAGTTCGTCTCCGCGCCGACCACGCGCCGATCGTCGCCGCCGACACGATCGTCGACCTCGACGGTACGGCGCTCGGCAAGCCGCGCGACGCCGCCGACGCCGCGCGAATGTTGGGCTTGCTGTCAGGGCGCGAACACATCGTACACTCCGCATTTGCACTGATGGATTCGACGCGCGATGCAATCTTCGAGCATTGCGAATCGACACGCGTGACGTTTTTCAAACTGGGCGATCGCGAGATCGCCGACTACGTCGAAAGCGGCGAACCGATGGACAAAGCGGGTGCGTATGGAATCCAAGGATTCGGCGCAACGCTCGTAGAGCGAATAGACGGCGATTTTTATACCGTCATGGGGTTTCCGCTCGCGCACTTCGTCCGAGCGAGCCGCCGCATGGGCTTCCTCTTGCATCCCGCGAAAAACGCCGATATTATCAAATAAAAGCCGGGGGTCGTTTTTTCATTTTCACCTATCGGGACGAACGCAGACTCTTTGCGGTAATCAGCGTGATTATCGTGGCGGCGCTCGTCGCGTTGCTCCAGGTAACGAGCGCCCGGACGGGTGGAACCAGCCCGCTGACCGCCGCCGGCACCAGTCTGGCGGTGGTTTTCGAAACGGTGGCCGGGACCGCCACCGTCGCGGCGCGCAACGGCGCGGTGAGCCTTACCGAATTGCCCTCTTTGTTGCGCGAAAATCGCGAACTTCGCGCCCAAAACGTGCGCTTGACCACCGAAAATGCCCGTCTGGAGGAGCTCGTCGCGCAGAGCGACCAAGCTTCCGCACTCGCGCCGACCGTCGCGGTGTACCCTCGCTCGGTCGAGGCACGCATCATCGGTTTCCCGCCCGAAAACGAAACGCGAACCGTCACGATCGATCGCGGAACGGTCGCCCGGGTAGCGCGTGACGACGGGGTCATCGATGCCGACGGCGTCGTCGGACGGGTCGTCGAAGCCTCGCCGTTTGCCAGCAAGGTTCTCCTAATCACCGACTACAGCAGCAGCGTGCCGGCGATGGTGCAGCGCGGGCGCTGGTGGGGTATTGCGCGCGGCAACCTGACGAGCGTGCGGGTCGAGTACATCTCGCAAGACGCGCCGATTCGTCCGGGCGACGCCGTGGTGACGGGCGAAGCACGTTCCTTCCACTCGGGCGCGCTCATTGGGACCATCGTACGCGTCGAACGGAGTCCGACCGGCCTCTACCAAACCGCGATCGTTCGCCCCGCCGCCGACCTCGCCAGCATCGATCGCGTTGTCGTCGTCCCGAAGTAGATTCAAGCAAGCTCCCTACACCGGACCGGCCTGGCAGACTGCCGCGCTTTATCTCGCCCTTGCCCTGATCGCGCAAGTCGAGTTCCTCCACTACTTCACATTTCACGACGCGACGTTCAGCCCGGTCCTGATCTTGGTCGTGTGGTACGCTATCGTCACCGATCTGCGGCGGGCCGCGATCTTCGGGCTTTGCGCCGGTCTGGCAGAGGATATCTTGGCAGCCTCTACCGGTGGCGCTTGGACGATCTCGACCACCCTCACCGCGATCCTCGCCAGCCTGCTTTCGCGCGGTTTTTTCGCCGACTCGATTCCGCTGGTGGGGACGATCGTGGCGTTCGCGACCGTGGCGCGCAACTTGATTTTCTGGGCAGTCATGCAAGCGGAAGGCTATCCGTCCGGCCTCGGAATGCTGCACTTTCATCAAGCGCTTTGGCAAGCGTTGTTGAACGTCGTTCTGGTGGCAGGCGGCATGGCGGTCCTTCGGCTCCGTAACGCGCGCCGCTTACGATGAGACAGCGTGCCCGATTTCGCGCGAGCCCGTGGCGGCTCGCCGGATTCATTGCGGGCATGACGATCGCCCTTTTGGCGGTCGTGGCTCGTCTGATTTCCGTGCAATTGGTGCACGGCGACCAATATCGCGCCGCCGCGACGGCAAATCAGGTGCGGCTCATTCCGGTAGCCGCGCCGCGTGGAATTATTTTCGATCGGTCCGGGAAGGTGGTCGTTCGCAATCGACCGTCGTTCGTGGTGGCGCTCATTCCGTCCGAAGTCAAGGACATTCGCGCGGAGCTTGAAGTCGTCGCCCAAACGCTCGACCTGCCGCAAGCGTTGTTGTGGGATCGCCTTCTGCATCATCACGGCGTCAACTATCGCAACTTCGACGAGGTCGTAACCTACGAACCATACGGTCCGGTGATTCTAGGAAGCGACTTGTCCGTAAAACAGATGGCGCGCCTCGCGGAATTGAAAAACGATCTTCCCGGCGTCGACGTGCAAGCCCAACCGGTGCGCGACTACCCCTACCGCGGAGAGGGCTCGCACGTTTTCGGCTACGTCGGCCAAATCACCGAAGACGAATACGCGCAGCTCAAAATGGAAGGATATACGCCCAACGACGTCATCGGCAAAGACGGCTTGGAAGCGGTGTACGATCGCTATCTGCGCGGCGTTCCGGGCGGCGACCAAGTCGCGGTGGACGCGCAAGGGCAAGTGGCACGCCACCTCTCCTATCGTCCGCCCATTCCGGGCAACGGCCTGATTTTGACGCTCGACTGGCGCCTGCAAGAAATCGTCGAACGCGCGCTCGCGAAAGGCATTCGCGCGTGGGGCGGCCGGAGGCGATTTGGCGGTGCGGTCGTGGTCGAGGATCCCTGGACGGGCGGCATTCTCGCGCTCGCGAGCTCGCCGAATTTCGATCCGAACGATTTTGCTATTTCGATCAGCGCAAAGCGGTACGCGTACTATTTGAACGATCCGCTGCGGCCGCTCTACAATCGCGCGATCGCCGCTGCGACCCCGACGGGGTCGACCTTCAAAATGGTGACCGGATCGGCAGCCCTCACCGTCCCCGTCGTGAAATTACACGAAGTCGTTTACGACAGCGGCGCATGGAATTGCGGCGGCGCGCTCTTTCGCGACATCGCGGCCGGCGGGCTCGGCGCCACGACGTTTGTTCCGGCACTGGCGGCGTCCAGCGATGGGTTCTTCTATCAAATGTCGTGGCGTCTCGGCAACGAGCGCTTGCGAAAGTACGCGCTTGCGTTTGGCCTCGGCGCACTTTCCGGCATCGATTTGCCTGGGGAATATCCCGGCAATTGGCCAACGAATGCGTGGTCGTTGAAGGTAACGGGCTTGCCGCTCGAGCCGAGCGACGTCTGCAGCCTGGGAATCGGGCAGGGCGCGATGCAAGCGACGCCCCTGCAGATGGCCAACGTCGAGTCGGCCGTGATCAACGGCGGCACGCTGTATCGCCCGCACGTCGTGCACGCGGTGGTCGATCAAGCGAATCGGATCGTCAAGACGTTCGAACCGCAAGTGATTCGCGAAGTTCCCGTTACAAAGGCAGCGCTCGCCGCGGTGCGCGACGGAATGTCGCGCGTCACAGATCCCGGTGGCACCGCATATGGCTTGGCGATCGAAGGACTGCCGTTCGGCGGAAAAACCGGCACGGCGGAAACGGCCGGCGGCGCCGGCCCGAACACGACGTGGTTCGTTGCGTACGCGCCCGCGAAACATCCGGTGCTCGCGATGGCCGTCTTCGTGGACCGCAGCGGTGGGTACGGCGCGCAAGTCGCCGCTCCGATCGCGCGGGACGTGTTAGTCCAGTATTTTCACATGAAACCATAAACCGTGTCACCCTGAGGTGCGCGCCGCAGGCGCGCACCTCAGGGTGACACATTTCGAAGACTGCACTCTTCCAGGGCGCGGTGGACCAGCGATTGCATCGATGATGACGTTTCCTGTTTGGCTGCCTCTTCGAGAATCGCTTCGCACCAGGGGGTGCCGGCGATGCCCAGGCGGACGATCAGATCGCGGCGCGTTGCCTCATCGAGGCGGCGCGCGCTTGGATGCACGAGCGTCGTCCACGAAGCGGCGCGCGACGGCAGCAAAATCCCGGTAACGAGCGCGGCGAGCCCGATGACGAAAAGTGCGACCGCATCGAAATTAGTCGGCAGCAATGTGCGCCGCGGTGCGCAACGTTTCGATGACGTTGGCAAGCGAATCGTCGAGCGCACGATTCGCACTGTCGCGGAGCACGCGGTGAAACTCTTCCATCGGCAGCGTGCGTAACGTAGAAAACGCTTCGATCAACTCGCTTCGATAGCGTTCTAGAACGCTGCTCTGCTTGCCGTCGAACGCAATCGTCGTGCCGAGCATGGCGGCCGCAACCGACCACGGCGCGGCCGAACCGAGCGGCGCCGAATCCAATTCCGGAGAGAGGGCGCGCAGATGATCGAGATCGATCGGGCCGCCCAAGCGCAGCATCCCCGCCGCGGGCTCCATCGGAAGTGCGAACGGCGCGCCGAGCAGCCGCGTCACCAACTGCCGCAGCCCCACGCGCATGTCCCGATCTTCAAGGTCTTTTGCGGTGAGGGTGTAGCGCGGGATACGTAGCCGGACGAACAGGCGGTCGAGCGTCGCTTGCATCGCGCGATTCTCGCTCTTGAAGGCGGCGTCGAGATCCGGATCCGCACCGACGATCGTTTCGGGGAAAAACCGGCGGATCGCAAACAAGTGGACGAGCATTCCGGAAACGCGAAGCTGCTCCAACATCCGCAACATGCGCGCCAAGCGATCCGGAGCGAAATCGATGTAGCCGAAGGGCGCTTCGGCGACCGACGACTCGGCCACCACGGGCGCGGATTCGAACGCCGGCACGACCTCGGTTTGCGCCACCGGCTCCCCCGCGGGTGCCTCTTCCGCGGAATCTGGCGGCGCCATGGCAGCATGCGCACGCTCGAAAATTTCCACGAGCGCGGGTGGGAACGGCGCCGCCTCCGGCGGCGGCGGGGGCGCCTCTTCCGGCGCGGCGGTGGTCTCCCACGCCGCCTGCGGCTCCGGCTCGGGACGCGCTTGTGCGATCGTTTGCGCAATCGAAATTCCATTGCCGAACGTCGTCGCCGCAAGCGACGGCGTCGAGACGACGGTCAGCGTCGGCGAAACGACGGCGTGCGAGCGATCTTCGTCCCACGTCAGCACCGCGCGCGCTTCGATCGGCGTGCCCGCCGACAGCGGCGTGACGACCGCCATCTCCCAGCGCACGCGGACGTCGACGGCGGGATCGATGTCGGTCAAGACGAGGCCGCGCTGCGACCAAAGGGCCGACGCACCCACTTCGTCGTTTACCGGGAGTCCGTTCACCGTCGTGGTTCCCGGAACGTAGACCGTCAGATTCGAAGGAACCCCGCGCACCGTCAGTTGCGAGGCAGGGCCGTCGCCGGCGTTTCGCAGTTGCAACTCGTAAACGATCCGCTCGCCCGCATCGACGTTCTCGCCCGGCACCGAACGCAACAGCGAACTCTCTTCGAACGAAGCATGCGCTTCGGTCGGAAGGTCGAGCATCGGAAAAGGAACGGGGGTCACGGCTCGTCCGTAGAGCGTCGCCGCCACCGAGAGCGTGCCTTCACCCGAGCGCGCGCGCGTCAGCCGCAGGGTGATGCGCGCCTCGTGCACGGTTTTGGCCGAGATGTCTCCAAAATGCAGCGTGCTACGATCGCGACGCGCATCTTGGGCGCGTTCGAGGACGAGCTCTGAAGGCAACTCGATGAAAGCGTGCGCTTCGCGCAGCACGTCGGAACCGTCGTTCGCAATCCGCAACAAAATGTCGACGGTCCGATTCGGGCGCAATCGTTCGGCTGAGAGCAGTTCCCACGAGCACTCGCCGACGTGCGGTCGCGAACGCACCACAAGCGAGCTCACTCCCAAATCGATCCCGGATTCACCTTGTTCGAGAATTGCGCCAAGTCCGACCGTCGTCCGGTCCGCGACCGGCGGCGTAACGCGCGCGCGCACGCGTATCAGCCGCTCGACGTGCGGATCGACCCGGCCGAGATCGATCGGCGATTCGTAGGCGGCCATCTCGCCGCCGGCATCGACGATGCGCAAGTCGGTCAAGTACGCTCCGGGCAAGACCCGCAGCCGGGAGCCGAAGTCGACCGCGGTACCGTCGTTCAATAAATGAATGACGAAGTCCACGTCCTCTTCCGCCTGCGCGACGCGTTTTTCGACTTCCACGAAATTCCGCGCTCGCGCGAAACGCGGTGTTGCACGAACGGTCAGACGCCGCGAAAATTGACGCTCGCCGCCTTTCCAGCGCAAACGCGCGACGACGTTGAGCGGCAAGTCACTTTGCGGCGGAACGCCGACCACGGCGGAAACGCCCACTTCCATGATCCGTCCTGAAGCGATGGCGCCGATCGAAAACGTATGATTCGTAAACGCTTCGTCGTTCACCGGTTGCCCGTCGATCACCACGGAGCCGGGCGTGAAGACGAGACCGTCGGGAAGGTCGAATGCAACCGACACCTGCGCGGCGGTGCCACTTCCAACGTTGGCCGCCCGTACCACCATCGTGATGCGCGTTCCGGGCGTGACCGCGTCGTCGCAAAACACCGTGAAGGCGCTTTCTTCTCCGCTGAAATCGACCGGGGAAACAACCACGATTTCCGCCGACTGCAGCGCGAACTCCGGAACCTCGCGCGATGACACCGCGCCCGAGACCTTCATCCGCGTGCCGTCGTCGAGCGGTGCGTCGATCGTGGCCTGATATTCAACGACGACGGACTGCCGCGGCGCAAGCCGCGGCGCGACGATCGTTCCCGTCACGTAGTCGAACGGATCGCCGGCATGATCCGGGATCGGTCGTCCGGCAACGCGCGCGCTGCGCGCCACGTACGTGGCGTGTTCGGGTACAGGCAGGATCGCCATCACGTCGTGCGCACTGCTCGCGCCGCTGTTGACGATGGCCGCACGCACGGTCACGAGATCACCGGGCTTGGGGCGATCCGGAGCGCTGAGCGATACGAAGGTTCCCGGCCCTTGGAGTTGCGGTTTGCTGCGAACGATCAGCTCTTCGATGTTGGAAGCGGCGATCGGAAGTTGATCGCTCGTGACCGCCGCTTGGAACGGCAGCGTCGTACCGTCTTCGATCGCTTCGTTGACGCGATAGGAAACGCTGAGCCGTCGCGACTCGTTCGGCTGTACGTCGCCGATCGGTGCGCCATTTTGGGAGACGAACGACTCGGATTCGCCCGGCAGCGCCACGTCGTCGACGGTGTCGCTGTGCGGCACGTGCGTGACGCCTGCCGGCAACGCGAAACGCACGCGCACACCGGTTGCGGCAGCGCCGCCGAGATTCGAAAACGAAAACTCGGCGCGTACCGTGGCCCCCGGTTCGGCAATCCGCGGCGGCACCACAACCAAGGTCCGCAGGCTCTCTAAGAGGGCCGGCGACCCGGGCGCAAAGATGCCTGTCAGGGTATTTGCGCTCACAGCCGCCCCGTTCTACGCGAGCAGGGTGACCAACTGCAGGAGTTCCGCGGCGCGCGGCCCGGGGTTATTTTCCGCGTAGCGGCGCACGTCGTCGAGCCTGCCGTTGCGCGCCAGGGCGTGCGCCGCAGCGAGCGAGACCGCCGCCGACGGGTCGTCGAGCGCAAAGCGCAATAATCGCTGCGAGCGTTCGTCGTCGAGTGCGGAAACCGCAAAGATCAACTCACATCGGGCGGCTTCGGAGAGGCCTGCGAATTCTTCACCCGCTTCGCGCGTCCACGCTTGCGAAGACGGCAACAGCTCGACCTCGCCGAGTTCGTCATCGTCGTCGGATGCCGCGGTCGCCCGGACGGCGCTTGGCATCGCGCGAGGTCGCGGCGCAATGACGGCGTAGATCCCGATCGCCGCGCCGACGACGAAGACCGCTATCAAGATGACGAGTAGCGCGCTCAAGACCGAACGGCAAGGGCATCTTTGACGCGATCGAGCGCCGCGTCGAGTTCGGGAGTCGCCTCCCGCTGCAGCGCATCGATAAAGGCGGTCGGTTCGCGTGTTGCCACCGCTTCGAGGTGCCCCAAGAGCGCGGTACGATACGCGGCTATTTCCGGCGCGCCGTCCACCACGAGCGTTGCCAATGCATACCACGGAGCGGCGGTGGAGAGCGCCGCACCGTTGAGCAATCCGGCCGCATGCGCGAGGTCGGCCGGGCGCACGTGACCGCCGATTGCGGTTTCACGCGTGCCGTCGAGAGCGCGCGGCGTGCCGCCTTCGATCCGATCGAGCAGTTGCGTCAAGCCGGCCCGCATTTGCGGCGTTTCGATATCGCGCGGCGCAATCACGTAATGCGGCAAGCGCAACTTGATGAAGAGCCGATCGAGTGCATCCCGCAGCATCTCACGCTCGTGGCGCAAGCCCGCCTGTGCTTCACCGATTCCGATCGCGGTGGGCAAGAACGCCCGCACCGCAAACAGGTGTGATACGAGCCCACCAAAGCGCGCTTCGTCGAGAAACCGCAACGTGCGTTCGAGCGATCCGTCGTCGAACTCGCGAGCGACCGCAATTCCTTCGCCCCGCGATCCGTTCCGCGTTTCGCCGTTTTCGTACAGCTCGTCCGCGCCGACGTCGAGCGCCAGGTACGACTCGCCGTTGGCGCTGGGCTCGAGTTGGTCGTAGGAGCGTGCTTCGATACGCGCCACCGGGGTTGCGGGCGGGAGCTCGACGTAGCGTTCCTCGGTCAGCGCGCGCTGGCTGCCGGCGAAACTTGGACCGATCATACCGTCGACGCCGAAGGGCAACCCGGTGATGTTGTTCGCGAAAGACGGCGCGGAACGAACGCTGAGTGCGGCCGAAACGATGTCGTCTTGCCGTTCGCCGTCGTACCGGATATGCGCGACGCGCACGATCGATTCACCCGCGGGCAGCCCGTTGTGGACGACGTCGCGCCACCGAATGGTCGCTTCGACGCCGGGATCGACGTCGTTCAGCACGATGCCGCGCTCGCTCGCAAACGGCGCCGCGGCACCCACGTCGCGAATCGGAATATCGTTAACCGTCGTACTGTTTGGAACGTAGATGAGCTCGCTTTGCGGCGCAATCGTCAGTTGCACGCGCCGGGCCGGTCCATCGCCGCTGTTGCGTAAGTGCATGATGTACTCGACGGCCTCGCCCACGTCCACCGCGTCCGACGGCTCCGAACGCAAGACGCCGACCGAAAAATCCGGTTCGGCGGTCGTCTCGATGGTGAGCCGTTCCAACGGTACCGGCAGCATCGCCGCAGCGCTGAGAATCGCGTCGATCGTTACCGGAAACTCGCGTGCCAGACCGCGCATCAAACGCAGGCCCAACCGCGCCTCCACCGTCGCTCCGGGTGCGATCTCTCCAAAGAGAAGCGCCGACTTCTCGCGCGTCGCGCCATCGACGCTCTCTAAGCGGGCTTCCGGCGAAATGTAGAGTCGCAACCGCACGTCGTGCGCGGTGTCCGTTCCCTGATTGCAAAGCCGGATGTAGACCTCCGCCAGCTCGTTGGGACGCAGCACTCCGTCCGACGTCAACGTCATCGCCGAGCGGCCCGCGCTGAAAAGCGGATGCGAATCGATATGATAGCGAACTTCGCCGAGCGGCGTTTCTCCCAGTTCGCGGCAGTGCGCGCTCGCGCGAAGCGCGATCTCCGAACGATCCGCAAACGGCGAGCGAATGCGCGCGCGCACCGTGAACCGGCGCGACGCATATGGGTCGATGCGATCTAGCTCCGCCGCGGAAGCGGAAAGGGGAAGGCGCGTATTGCGTTCCAGCAGCGTGACGTCGTCCAAAGCGGGATCCGCGTGGAGGTGCAGCATCAAATCGGTCGCCGGCGCGCTGCCGTCGTTGGTCAGGACGATCGCCGCTTCGACCTCTTCACCGGGGTGAGCCACTCCGCCGCCGCTGCGTTCGATGGAATTGCGCCGAGGTGCGAAAAACGGCTGCGATTGCACGACGACGGTTCGTTCAAAGGAACGCTCGGCCGAATGGGACGCGCTGACCTGATCCCAGGTGAGCTGTGCGACCACGGGTAAAACCGCGCCATTGACCGCCGGAGACGCGACGATTGCATCCGCGCTCAATTCGACCGATGCATGCGCATCGATCCGTCCCAAGTCGAAACTCGCCGCTTCCTTTTTCTTCTCGCGCAGGGGCCGGCCGTCGAGCCGGCTTGCGCCGCGCACCAAAAGCAGGCCGTCCGCGAGCGTCAGCGTCACGGCCGCGTTTTGCGCGGCCGCCGTTCCGGCGTTCGTCGCGCGTAATCGCAGCGTGATCCGTTGACCCGGCTGCACGTCGCTCCAAGGTTCTACGGAGAAGCTCGTTTGATCGTCGTCGAAACGTGGGCGGCTCACGACCGTAAGCGCGGCTGGCTCGAGCGTCACCGCGGAGGTTTCTTGCGAAGCGATCGTCGCCTGTGCGAGTACGATCGTCCCGTCGGGAAGCGGGTCGTCGATTCGCACCCGATAGTTCACCGTCACGGTCGCGCTCGACGGCAGCGTCTTCGCAATCACCGGCGCGTAGACGCGATCGAACGGCGCGCGCAATTCCGTTTCGAGCTCGCGTCCGTTGACGAGCGCCGAATTGGGAACGTACGACGTATGTGCGGGAACGGAAAGTACCGCAACGACGTCGTGCGCGCTCGACTCTCCGGCGTTGTGTACGCGCAATGTGACGAGCGCCTCGCGTCCGGGGTGTGGATCCGGACGCGCTTCGATCGTCACGATCGTGAGCGGGTTGCTCAGCACCGGATTCGACCGGGCAATCAAGCGAACGATGTTGGAACCGACCGGAGCGATCTCGAATGCCGAAACGGCAGCTTGAAGTTCGATAGCTGTACCGTTCTCGATCGCGCCGGCGACGCTGTAGGCGATCTCGATGCGCCGCTCTTCCGCGGGCGCGACGTCGCCGATGGCCGCTCCATTCCGCGCGAGCAGCGGACAGTTGCCTTGATCGTCGTCGAGCAACACGCCGTCGAGCTGCCCCGTGCCGACGAGGTACACCAGGCCCTCGGGTAAATTCATGCGCACGCGAACGCCGGTCGCGGGTGCGCCTCCTTGGTTGCGAAACGTGAACGAGGCGCGCACCGTCATTCCAGGTTCGAGTTCGCGCTCGGGAGAAACGACGAGGGTTCGGAGACCCTCCGGCAGAGTCGGTGCTCCCGGCGTGAAAACTTCCGTCAGGGTGCGCATGATGAAGCCTTTACGAGATTCGCCGCCTGAAGAGACCTACCTTGAAAGCGAAAGGAACGTGCGCGATGCTCGCCGCGAATGCCGACCGGATTTGTGAGGCCGTTTCGCGCCTCGGAAGCGAAAGTGCGTTTGAAGTTCTCGCGCGCGCCCGCGCGCTCGAGGCGAAAGGAAAGCGCGTCGTTCACATGGAGATCGGCGAACCCGATTTCGATACGCCGCAAAACATCAAAGAGGCGGGCATCAAGGCAATCCGCGAAAATTATTCGCACTATACTCCTTCGGCCGGCATTCCCGAATTGCGCGATACGATCGCCGATTACGCAAGCACGTTTCGCGGAATGCCCGGTGCGTTCACCCGTGAAAACGTGGTGGTGGGTCCCGGGGCAAAACCCATCATCTGGAATACGTTATCGGCACTTCTGAACCCGGGCGACGAGCTGGTCTACGCCGATCCGGCGTACCCCGCCTATGCGTCGGCCGCAAGCTACTTGCAAGCCAAGGTGACGCCCATTCCCTTGCTCGAGAGCAAAAACTTTCGCCTGGATCTCGAGGAGCTCGAATCGAAAGTCTCGGCGCGGACCAAAGTACTCGTCATCAACACGCCGCACAATCCAACGGGCGGCGTTTTGCTGCGTTCCGACCTCGAGCGCATTGCGGACCTCGCACAGAAGCACGACTTCCTCGTGATGTCCGACGAGATCTACAGCCGAAATCTGTACGTTCCCGAATTCTTGTCGATCGCCCAACTCCCCGGCATGAAAGACCGGACCATCATCATCGACGGCTTTTCCAAAGCATACGCCATGACCGGCTGGCGACTCGGTTACGCACTCGTGCCCGCGGCGCTCGCCAACGTCGTGACGCTCTTCAACAACAATACCTTTTCGTGCGTGGCAACGTTCGTGCAAATGGCCGGAATCGAAGCCTTGCGGGGTCCCGACACGGACGTCGTGCGAATGAACGAGACATTTCGCCAGCGACGCGATCGCCTCGTCGGCGGCCTCAATCAAATCCCGAAGCTGTCATGCACCGTTCCCGAAGGGGCGTTTTACGCGTTCCCAAACGTGTCGCATTTCACCAAGGACGACAAAGCGCTGGCCAAATTCCTTTTGGAAGAAGCCGGGGTGGCGTGTCTCGGCGGCTCCGCCTTCGGGAAAGCGGGCACGGGATATCTGCGCTTCAGTTACGCCGCGTCGTTCGACGACATCGATTTCGCGCTGGCACGCCTTCGCGAGTATCTGCCGCAATATAAAGGATGATCGGTGTCACCCTGAGGTGCGAGCGTCAGCGAGCCTCGAAGGGTCAGGACGATGCCTGATCGTCGCCGAGTGCATCGAAGAGGCGAACGTCGCCGGAATCGAGCACGAGCAGCTCCGTATCGAACGTGCGATGGCGCCCTTCGGCCGTTTCCATCCGCGTCCGCACGCGGTACTTCATCGCACCACCGCTCGCGACTTCGACGCGCGTCTTCTCTTTGATTGCCATCAGCGGCCGATGCCCGGGCTTCGGCCGATGCATTCGCCGCTCGCGCACGAGCAAATCGATGAACGGTTCTTCCAAACTGCCCGGAATCGGAATCGACGCGCTGGGACGGTGCCGTCGTTTGAAGACGGGTGACGGTGCGGCCGTTGCCTTTATCGCATGTCGTGGAGCGCGAGCGGGGGCGCTTTCGAGCACGGCTTTGAGCTCCTCGTCCTCCTTCGGCCGTCGCCGGACGAATCGCGCAGTGCAACGGAACATCGCACGTCCGCCGTGCGTCACCGCCTCAGTCTTGAGCACTTCCACCGTGCCGGAGAGCTTTTTGCCGTTCACCTCGTATTGCACGTGTAACGGTTTTGAGGGCGGAACGCTTGCGAAGAGCACCACGAGCTCGTCGTACGTCAGCGATTCTCCCGTCCCGTCGACGCGAGCGAGCGCGTTTAAATAGGTGACTTTGAACTGTCCCTTATAACGGCCCGGCACCGAGGTGCCGAACAGCGTCGGAAGCCGCATCGATCCCCCTATCCAGCCACCCTAGTTACGGGATTCTGCTCCGGCGTCTCTGCCTCCGTTGCGGGGGATGCCGGCCGCGGCGCTGAGAATGCGGCCATCGATGCTCATTCGCACGCTCGAAACGATATTTCCGGATGCCCGCCTCTTCGCGCCCGAAGTCTATGAAGACCATCGCGGGCAGCTGATGGAGGCCTACGACCACGACATCTATGCGGCGCTGGGCGTAAAGGAAACGTTCGTTCAAGACCTCGTCACGTGGTCGGAAAAACACGTGTTGCGCGGTCTGCACTACGACATGCGCATGGCGAAGTTCGTCCAGGTATTGCGCGGACGCGTCTACGACGTCATTGTGGATATGCGGCCCGAGTCAGAGACATATAAAAAGTGGCAAGGCTTTTTTTTGAGCTCCGACAACCACTACCAGCTCTATATCCCCAAAGGGTTCGCACACGGGTTCATGACGTTGACGGACGCCGTGGTTTTCCATTATAAGATGTCGGTTCACTGGAGTTTGGAGCATGAGTTGCGACTCAATTGGCGCGACCCGTCGGTGGGCATTGATTGGCGGGTCGTCGGCCCGGTGATTGCCTCCGAGAAGGACGCTTAGCTCGATCGAAGGCGCGTCAAAGCGGCGTGTTGCCGGTGGATTTGTCCCTCCTTCTCTTCGACGATTCGCCGAAGATCGGCAGCCGCAGCGGCGAGCTTTTGAATCTCTGCTTCCTTCTCATCTAAGGACAACCGCGCTTTCTCGAGCGCTTCTTGTGAAATGCGCAAAGCATCGCGCGTTTCGA
Organism: Vulcanimicrobiota bacterium; assembly: GCA_019236495.1. Lineage (GTDB taxonomy): Bacteria > Vulcanimicrobiota > Vulcanimicrobiia > Vulcanimicrobiales > Vulcanimicrobiaceae > JAFAIW01. The sequence continues at coordinate 15,805 of JAFAIW010000044.1, forward strand.
TGAGCGCGTTCAACGAGTTAAGGTCTTCGTAGAGGGAGGATTTTGAGCTTTGCTTTGACCCGGCGTCGCGCTCTTCAATTCTCCGAGCAACGTCGGCCGATGCCGGACGAACTCGCACGAGAGCCCCAATCGAACCATGCCCCGGGTAGCGTTCCGCGAACCACTCAATCCCTTGGCGTAGCAGTTCAAATCTTACAAAATACTCGCCTTCGTCCGGTGGCGCCGTGATCGGAACCAATGCGGCCATTGAAGCGCGCGGTTTGACCGAGGCCGGCAAGGGTATTTGGCGCTGCGCAAATGCGAGCTCAGGACCACCGCGCGCGGGAAACCATTTTGACGCGAGGTAAAGGTTGCTCGGATAAATGAATTTGCTGGCCGCTCTAAGCTGCTCCTGTGTGTCGTTCGTAATGAGAACCTCGACGAAATGCGTATCGCCGGCTACGAGCTCCTTGGGAACGCGCGCCGGTTGTACGTCGATCGGCGCAGCTGCCGGGATGAGTCGAACGGGTTCGAGATCAGCATCCGGCGCCGTCTCGTAGTAGTAGTCTTCGAAAAGATAGTATTCTCGACACGGAAAATCCGGATCGATGACCGCGTACCGCGCTACCGCTTCCTCGCGCTCCGCCCGGGTTTTCAGCACGTGATTCCAATGACGTACGAACAGATCTACGACACGTGCGCCCTCGCCCGCTATATTCAGAACGTCGTGGGGCGAACTTCCCAAGTAGATCAACGAGCGCACGTTCCGATACATCCGCGGTCCGTAGTTCGGAAACCACGGTGCGTTCGACAAGTAACGATCGCCCGGGGGAACGATCCAGCGAATCGGCATCAAGTAGTGTGTTACGTCACGGTCCCTCATCAACGCTTCCACCGCGGAACGCGTCCAAGGTTCTCCCAGCGTCTCATCGTGATCGACCCTCAAAATCCAGTCACCCTTCGCACGCTCGAGGACCGCGATTTCCATATTTTGAAAATGCGGGTCGAAGGTAAATTCGAAAACGTTCGGGGTGAATTCGCGCGCTACGGCGGCGGTGTTGTCGGAGGTGCGGTCGTCGACCAGCACGATCACTTCGTCGCTTATTTCACCAAGCGCCGGCAAGATTCGCGGAAGAAAATCGGCACGATCACGCGCAACGACGACGCCGGAAAGAAGCATTGCGATAGAGTTCAGCCGCCACGGGTCCTACCCTCTTGCAGCAAATTCCTCGACGTTCGCTGCGACGCGCTGAATTTCGTCGTCGGTCAAACCAGGGTAGACCGGCAGCGACAATTCTCGACGAGCCAGGTTTTCGGCGTTCGGAAAGTCTCCGGCGACGTAGCATAAGCCGGCTGCGGCACGCTGCAAATGGCATGGCACTGGATAGTGAATGGACGTCTCGACGCCGCGCTCGAGTAAAACACGCCGCAATTCATCGCGGTTGGAAACGAGGATAGGATACAGGTGAAATGCGTGTTTCATGTCGATCTTTACGAGCGGCCGTTCGAGTTCCGGCAGTAACGCATCGTACCTCGCAGCAATCTGCCGGCGCTCGGTGAGCCACCCGTCGAGGTGTCGAAGTTTCACCAAAAGCACCGCGGCTTTCAGGGTGTCCAGTCGCTCGTTCTGTCCTACCATTTCGTGCACGAATTTGTTCGAAGAGCCGTGATTCCGCAGCATCCTTATGCGCTCTGCGATTGCGGCGTCGGCCGTTAGCACGCAACCGCCCTCTCCCAATGCGCCAAGATTTTTGGAAGGATAGAAGCTAAACGTCGCGACCGTGTCGCTGCGCGAGCCGATGCGCTTCTCACGAACGACCGCCCCGTGTGCCTGCGAGGCATCTTCGATCAAGAGCAGGTGATACTTGGTGGCGATTGCCGCAAGGGCGTCGACGTCGCACGGTTGGCCGAAAAGGTGGACGCAAACGATTGCGCGAGTACGGGGCGTTATCGCAGCTTCGACCGCCTCCAGATCGATGGAGTATTCCGGAGGGGCCACGTCGGCGAACACGGGGCGCGCACCGACGTTCATGATGGCTGCAACCGTCGCAAAGTAGGTATTCGGCTGGGTGATAACCTCGTCTCCGGGCCTGATTCCGGATCCGAGGAGCGCCAATTGCAAAGCCGCCGTGCCTGTCGCAACCGTTACGCAATGCTGCGCTCCGCAATATGCGGCAAAGCGGCGCTCGAACTGTTCAACCTCTTCGCCGAGAACGAAATCCTGCTTCTCCAAGACACGATCGATGGCTTCTCGAATCTCCGATTGAATGGGTTCGAACGCGCGGCGCAGGTCGACGAATGGAATGCGACTCATGCAAAAAATCTATACAGCACGCCGCCTGCGCGCTGGCACGCTTCGAGCGGCATGGAAGAGTCGGTCAAAATGTCGATTGTTGCTTGAATTGCTTTCTCGACTTGCTCGACCGGCTTAGATTTCGAAATGGGATTTTTCTCGACGGCATAGAGCGTCTTACCGGCCGCACCCAGGTGCTCTTTGAAGCGCGCCAAACCCGGTGTCGTTGAAATCCCTAGGTCGAGCACCGCGAAACCGCGTGAGATGGCAAAGTCGATCGCAACGCTGAAAAGATGATTGCTGGGTCGAAGGGCGGCGAATGCTCGATTCGAAGCGCTGTACTTACAATAGAGCGCGGAGTCATGCTCGAGCACAATCATAGCGGCGAGCACGTCGGTGCCGAGCGTCGTGACGATCACGTAACTTTTTCCAGCATAAACCGTTAGGAGTTCGGAAAAAAACCTCCGCGGTTGAGGCAACATACGAAACTTCTCTTTTCGCAGGCGTGAAAAAAGCGGATAGAAAAGCTCCAGCCCTTCTTCTCCCACGAGAAGCCGGTGCGTCGCTCCGGCGTTCGGTGCTCGCATCGCGTTGACGCGTTGTTTCTGATGAAACTTGGCGACCGCCAGAGCGGGTTCGGGCGGGAGCTCGAGCGTCTGATAAACTCCGGAGGAACGCGTGTCGCCTTCCGCGCTCGGTTGGGTTCCCCGGACGCGCCACGGCAGCGTCTCTCCGTCTTCAAAAAACGCGCGCAGCGGCACGGAACCCACTGGATCGCACGCATCGGTAAACGGAAACGTTACCCTGTACACGCCTCGAAAATCGTCGACGGTCGCGAACGGCAAACCCGCGATGATGCGATCGCCGTCGAACATTGCGGCGACGCCCGGCCGGAACTCATAGTGTTCGGCGATGAAATGACACCACTTCGGCGTTTGAAACAACGTGCACGATGAGCGCTCGCAAAACAACAGCCACCGCTCATCGTCGATCGTGATTTGTTTAAGGGTAAGCTCCGGCGTCATTGGAGGGGTTTTTCTTTAGCCCCCATGCGCACAAGCCCTCCGGGAGGTTGCCATGCAGCCGTCGTTCAACCCCTTTTCGATGGCTGATCGACAATCACTCGAAGCTGAACTCAGCGTTCTCGACGACGTTGCATCCCGCTACGAACTCGCGCAGGACTTCGACATTCATCAGGTACGTTTTTTCGGTGAGTGGCTGCTTCCGCGCGTGCGCGGCACTTCGTGCCTCGAGGTCGGATGCGGCGATGGTTCGATGAGCGAAATTCTGGTCGACGCCGTGGCGCGGCTCGACATCGTGGATGCGTCGACGAAATACTTGCGGCAGGTCGAAGCAAAATTGGGAACGCGCGTCACCCTGCACCAAGCGTTTTTCGAGTCTTTCGAACCGCTGCAGCGCTACGAAACAATCGTCTGCGCTCATGTTCTGGAGCACGTGTTGGATCCGTGCGACGTGCTGGCTCGCATGCGTGAATGGCTCGCTCCCCACGGTCGCCTGTTCGTCTTGGTCCCGAACGCACTCTCATTTCA
>JAFAIW010000103.1 GCA_019236495.1 Vulcanimicrobiota bacterium
TTCTGGCGGCGTATTACGCGTGCTCGCAACGCAGCTTCTACTGCTCGATCAGCGACAGCGACCGCGATCCGGGCCTCTCGTATCTCGGCACCGCGTATAACGGCGTTGACCCCACGGAATTCTCATTCAATGCGACGCCGGGCGAGTATTTAGTATTTCTCGGACGATTTCACGAAGAGAAGGGGGCGCATCTGGCGATCGAGATTGCGCAGCGCAGCGGCGTGCGTTTGGTGATGGCCGCCATTCCGCAAGACGAAGCGTACTTTCGCGAACGCGTGCAGCCGCATATCGACGGCGATCGCGTGCAGTTCTTGGGTGCGGTCGAGCGCGAGGGGCGCGACGAGCTGCTCAGCAACGCGCTCGCGCTCGTGCACATGACGACGCGTCCGGAACGTTTCGGCCTGACGATGATCGAGGCGATGTCGTGCGGCACGCCGGTGCTCGGCGCGAAGATGGGCTCGATTCCGGAAATCGTGACGGACGGCGTCACCGGGTTTCTGTGCGACGGCGTCGACGATGCGGTACTTCGCGTGCCGCAGCTCGCGTCGCTCGACCGGCGCGCCTGCCGCGCGCGCGTCGAAGCGGAATTTACCGTCGAGCGAATGATCGACCGGTATCTGGCGATCTACGCGAAAGCGCTCGAACTGAAACTTCCCGCTCCGCCCTCGGCGGAGCAACTTCGCGTGCGCGCGACGGATTGGTGGACGCGTCCGATGGGCTATACCGACATCGGCCCAAAGCCGAAGTCTCTTAGGGTGTCACCCTGAGCTTGTCCAGTGTCACCCTGAGCTTGTCGAAGGGTGGTATCGCCACCAGTCTTCGACAGGCTCAGACTGACACAGAGACGGGCTCAGACTGACACGGATGCTAGAATCCCTTCAGTTGCGCGATTGCGGAAGCGGCGCGGCCTTGCAGATCTTGATACGTCGACATCTCTGCGGCCGTTGGTTTGTCGTAGCTCATGTCCAGCTCGTTCATCAAGAACGCCAGATAGTCGCGCAGCTTGACCTCGTGCAGCAAGTCGCCCTCGCTCGAATGAATCTGCATCTGCACGACGTTGTTCAACACCGCATCGAGCTTGGCACGCTGCGACGCCGGCAGCGAAGCGCGCTTGGCGAACGCCGCGTTGATCGCTCGATTGAGTGTATCGAGCGCGTTACGCGTTTGCAGCGCCAACGCGAGGCGCGCCGCCATCGAGTCGGCCGGCGTCGCGAAGCGCGGATCGAGCGCAATCGCAGACGTCTGCTGCAGCTTCTGCCCGCCATACTGCAACACCACCGTGTACGCACCCGGCACCGCGGTCGGGCCGTCGACCCCGTCGTCGATGTCGTCGGCGGTCGGCATGTGGAAACCGTTCACTTCCGTCGCCGGAGCGTACCGCAGGTCCCACTGGAACGCGTTCATGCCCGGATCGATCGCGGTCAGCTTGTCGAGCTCGTGCGCGAGCCGCTGCGCGTGATCCATCTTCTGCAGCTCCGCGCGCGAAAGTTCCTTGGCCTTCTTATTGTGAAGGTGCAGCGCAAAGGTGCGCACCGTGTTGCCTTGCGCGTCGAGGAAGGTGAGCGTCACCGGGACGTGCCCGTTGTAGCTCGCCGGCACGTTGAAGAACACCCGCGCGCCGTACTCCGGGTTCGTGCCGGTGTTGGGCACCTCGAACGGAGCCGAGCCATACGCGTGCGACAGCCACGCCGTTTCCGGTGCGAACAGTTGCGGTGACGAAAGGTCGGGCGATTTGTCGACCAACTGTTCCAGCAACTTGAGGTTATCGAGAATCCAAAACGCGCGTCCGTGCGTCGCCGCCGCGAGCTCGCCTTCGCGCGTATCGATTGCGAGGTCGCGCACTTGCGCGCCGGGCAAGTTCAAGGTGAGCGACTGCCAGTTTGCGCCACCGTTGAAGCTCACCCATACCGCGCTGCGCGTTCCCGCGAAGAGCAGCCGCGGTTGTCGCGGATCTTCGCGCACGACGAGCGCGTATTGATCGCTCGGAATGCCGTTCGTGAGTTGCGTCCAGTGCGCTCCGAGATCGGTCGTCTTGAAGACGTACGGATGATAGTCGTCCCACATATACCGCGATGCGGTAAAATACGCGGTGCCCTTATCGACGTGAGATGGCTCGATGCTGCTGATCTGCGCCCACTGCGGCAGGCTTGGCGGCGTGACCGCATTCCACGTTTTTCCCGCGTCGCTCGTCACGTGCACCAGTCCGTCCGCGGAGCCGGCCCACATCACGTCGCCGGTCAGCGGCGAGATCGCAAGCGACGAAATGTCTGGGAACGTTTCGGCACCTGTTTGATCGTTGTCGATCGGACCACCGCTGGGGCCTTCCGTCGACTTGTCGTTGCGCGTAAGATCGGGACTGATGACCGTCCACGTCGCTCCGAGATCGTCGCTCTTGAAGACGACCTGCGCCGCTTCATACAGCTCGTTCGGTTTTACGGGGGAGAAGAAAATCGGGTGCGTCCAGCCGAAGCGATACTTCGTCTCCGACGACGCCGAGCCGGACATGTAGAGTGGGAAGGGCGTGACGTTCTTCACGTCGCCGTTCGGGGTGTTGACGCGCATGAGCGCGCTGTAATAGCCGCTGCCGTAGGTAATCGCCGGGTTGTCCGGTTGCGGCGCAACGAACGTGCTCTCTCCGAATGCGACGGTGTGCCACTCGCCGCGCGTGAAGCCTTCGCTCGACGCGCTCGGCCCTTCGAACGCGCCTTCGTCTTGCGCGGCGCCGTAAACGTGAAACGGAAATTGGTTGTCAAGCGCGATGTGGTAGTACTGTCCCGTCGGCTGATTGTCTTCGGAGCTCCACGTCTTGCCGCCGTCGACCGACACCGTCGCGCCGCCGTCGTCGCCTTCGAGCAAAATCTTCGGATTGCGCGGATTGATCCACACG
>JAFAIW010000275.1 GCA_019236495.1 Vulcanimicrobiota bacterium
GGTGTCCGGTTGGTTACGGCCGCTTTTGCACCGGCTCTATGCATTGGAACCGGAGCTCGACGCGCACGTATTCTTCGTGCCCGACGACTATGCAACCGGGCGCGAGGCGGAAACCACCCGCGCGCTGTTTCCGCGCGCACACGTGCACGATCCGAAGACCTATGTGAAATTTGCCTTGGGGCGGCCCGTCGCGGACGTGCCCGCTCGCGTCGATTTGGTGCAATATCTCGGCGGAGATTTGATGCACGCTGCCCGGCTAGCGCGGCGTTTGGATGCGCGCGCGTCCACATATAAGTTTTCGCGGCCACGGTATCGCGAGCGTTTCGCGCGTGCGTTCGCGGTCGATATGCGCAACGTCGAACAGCTTGCCGCATGGCGAACGCACCGCGACCGGATCGTTCTTGTCGGAAATTTGGCGGTAGACGGTGCGCTTATGGAATCGACGCCGACGCCTGACGAGTGGGACGACGGCATTTTGATCATGCCCGGTTCTCGGCGGCACGAAATCGAGCAAATGATTCCGTTTTTCTTCGCTCTGGCGCTGCACGTACGCGAGCAGCGTCCGGAAATTCCGGTCGCCTTCGGCCTGTCGCCGTTCACGCCGCTCGAGGACGTCGCCCGCGCGGTAGCTCGCGGCGGCGACCCGAGATTTTATGCGACGAAAGGACGCGTGGAGCGCGAAGGCGATGCGGCATTTCTCGCCTCGAGCGACGGCACGGTGCGCTTTCCCGTCGTCCCGAATGCGCTTGCCTACGCGCGCCGGGCGCGGCTCGTGGTCATCATTCCCGGAACGAAAGCCATCGAGCTTGCGGCACTCGGGGCGCCGATGGTGGCGTGCATTCCGCTCAACGTGCCGGAGCTGATCGCGATCAACGGCCCGCTTACATACCTCAATCGCCTTCCGGTCTTCGGCTCGGCGCTCAAACGCGCGGCCGTGCTCTCGGTGTCGAAGCGGTTCGCACACGCGACGCAACCGAATCTCGATTCCGACGAGGAGCTCATTCACGAATTGCGCGGCACGCTGATGCCGGGGCACGTTGCTCGGCTCGTACTGGAACGATTCGACGACCGCGCATGGTTGGCGCATTCGCGCGAGCAATTACGGCGCCTGTATCGCGACCACATCGGCGCGGCCGACCGGATGGCGCAGGGCGTTTTGGAGTGTGCGGGGTGAGCGAGCTGTCAGTGATCATCGCGACGCGCGACCGAGCTGGTTATCTCGATCAGGCGCTTCGGTCGCTCGGCGCGCAGACAAACGCACCGTCCTTCGAAGTCGTCATCGTCGACAACGGCTCCCGTGACGCGACCGCGCAGATCGTCGAACGCGCGCGCGAACAGTACGCGTTCGAAACGAAGTACGTTTACGAGGAGCGTCCTAATCGCGGCGCGGCGCGTAACCGCGGCATCTACGCCGCGGACGGGCGGTGCGTCGTGTTCGTGGACGACGACGTATGGGCTCCCGCTCATTTTTTGGCGGCGCACGCCGCCGCGCACCGCGCGGCGCGAGACGCCGTCGTCTCGGGGCCGATTTTGAACGTTCCGTCGTATCACGAGCGTCCGCGGCCGGCGTTGAAAAATTATTCGCGGGCCTTCTTTTGCACGTGCAACGTTTCCGTGGAACGCGATGCGCTTCTGCGCGCCGGTGCGTTCGACGAACAATTTCATCTCTACGGATGGGAAGACACCGAACTCGGCGTACGTCTTCGCGAGCTAGGGCAGCGATGGAAGTTTGCGTGGGACGCGTACCTCTATCACATCAAGCCTCCGGAGGAACAAACGCTGGATGCGAGCCTGCAGAAAACCGTGGAGAAAGCTCGGATGGCCGCGCGTTTCGTAAAAAAGAATCCTTCGCGACGGGCTCGCATGGCAACGGGTGCGTACGGTGCAAACTTCTTACGCGTGCGCGCCCTCACACCGGAGTGGATGTTTCCGATCTTTGCCGGAGTGGCGTCGAACGAACGGCTGCCGTCGCCGCTGCGGTCCATTGCCAAAGCGCAACTCTTGGATGGGCTTTACGTGCGCGAGCTGCAACGCGGGCTGCGTCAATAGCGCGTATTCTGCTCGTACGCGTCGACGGCATCGGCGATGCGCTGGCGTGCACGCCGCTCGTAGCGGCTTTGCGCGATGCCGGGCACACGCTGGGGGCAGTGCTGACGACGCGCAACGCCGAGATTTTTTCCGACGGAACGTTCGAGTTCGTGCATGTCGTCGAACGCATTCCGTGGCCGAAACACGGGTACACCGGCGCGACGTGGCACGACGCGCTCGCTTCCGCGTACGATGCGAGCTATGACGTCGCGCTGATTCCGTCGGAAGAGCCGCAAGCCTATACGTTTGCACGAAAGGCCGCGATTCCTCAGCGCGTCGGTTTTTACAACGGGTGGCAAAAGCCGTTCAAATCGTGGTGGGCGAGAGGCGAACTGACGCGCGCCGTCTATCGACCTGCGTCGCCGCCGCGCGTGCCGCGCCACGAGTGCGAAGTACTCTTCGAGCTCGGCATGGGATTGCACGACGAACGAACCCCGACGCGCGATCTCTCGCGGCTGCGTCCCTGCGTTCTGGATCATCCTCCGCAGCGCCGTCCCGCCATCGTGCAGCTCACGGCGAAGTGGCTCGCACGGGGCCGCGATGAGGCGCTCGTCGCCGGATGGCTGCGCGAGCGCCGCGCCCGGGGAGCCTGCACCGCAATCGCCGCACGCGCGGAAAGCGAACTCGCGCTGCGCTTGGCGGCCGATGCGGGACTCTCGCTCGAGCTCTGCGACTCCGTCCGCGATTGGAAAGCGATCGTCGCCGGCGCCGACGTACTGATAACTCCCGACAGCGGCGCGGCGCACGTCGCCGGCATGGTTGGAACGCCGTGTGTCGATCTTTTTGAAGCCGCCGACTTCGAACGGCAACGCGATCGCTGGCGTCCGTGGGCGGGTCCCGCATGCGAGCTTCCATTTCCGACGACGCCCGCGCAGAGAGAAGCTTTTTCGGAGAAGTTGTTTTGGCGCGCATGAACGAGCGCGCAGTTTTGGTCTGTGCGGGCGGAGGCATCGGAGATTCGCTGGTGGCGTCGGTTTGCGCACGCGCTCTTGGAAATCGATACGATAGTGTCGATGCGGTCTGCTTGCCGAGTCACCGCGACACGCTTGCGCACGTGCCCGACATCCGCGAGATCCACGTGGACGACGGCGGACCCGTGGGCGAGGTTGCACGCCGCCTTCGCGCGCGGAAGTACGCCGCCGCGGTCGTTACTTGGGCGACCGCGCGAACCGCACAACTTGCCCTGCGTGCGGGTATTCCCATTCGCGTCGGTCAAGCGCAGCGGCTGTATTCGAACCTCTTCACCCATCGCGTTACCGTGCGCAGCGAGCGCGGCGACGTTACCTCGCACTGGTCGCAAGTATTGCTCGACTATCCGCGTGCAATCGGTTGCGACACGAACGACGCTCAACCGCATTTTGCGATCGGAGAGCTGGACCGCGTACAGGCGCGCCGCATTCTCGACGCGCGCCACGTCGACGAACCTTTCGTCGTCGTCCATCCGACGTGCGCGGTGTCGCCGAAACGGCCCATGTGGCCGGTCGAGGGTTGGATCGCGCTGGTCCGAGCGTTGCAGGCTCACGTGCCTGCGGCCGTCGTGCTCAGCGGTTCGGCGGCCGACGCGCCAATCGTCGAGCGAATTGCGAACGCAACCGGCGCCGCAAGCGTCGCCGGCGCGACGTCCATCGGCGGGCTGGCGGCCATTGCGGAAAGCGCCGCCTATTTTGTGGTGATGCACAGCGGGCCGATGCACGTTGCGGCGGCGGTGGGCGCGCCGACCGTGGGCATCTTTCCTCTTCAGGCCGACTTTCCCGATCGCTGGGCTCCCCTCGGACCACGCGTCGCGGTGGTTCGTGCGAGCTTTCCGTGCCGCCGGGGGGAGCGGATGGAGACGTGCCCGGACTACCTGTGCGTTCAGCACCTCTCGATCCCGCGCGTCCTTGCAGCGGTCGACTCGTTATCGGTCGGAGCTTCGTCGGGCGAGCGAGCTTAAACAGAGAACGGCGAGCGAGCCGACGAAGCGAGCGAAAGATGCGGGCAACGATTCAACTCTGCACGTACAATCGCGCGACGCTCTTGGAACGCGTGTTGGAAGGCTGCTTCGAACAAACGGCCGATCCAAGCGCTTACGAAGTCGTCGTCGTCAACGACGGTTCGACCGACGCTACGCCGGACGTGCTCGAGCGGGCGCGCCGTCGCGCGCCGTGCGCGTTCACGGCGATCGATCAAACCAATGCGGGATTGGCGACCGCGCGCAACGCCGGCATTGCCGCATCGCAAGGCGAGCGTATCATCTTCATCGACGACGACGTCCTGCCGACTCCGGTGTTCGTCGAAGAGCACCTTCGATCGCACGCGGCGGATCCGGGGGCAATCGTCCGCGGAGCCGTCATCAATACCGAAAGCTTCGATGCGCTTCCGCCGCCGATCTGGGCGCCGAAAGACTACAGCGGAAATTACTTTTGGACCAGCAACGTATCGGTACCGTTGGCCGTTATGCGTCAGATCGGCGGCTTCAACGAGTCCTTTGCGGAATACGGGTGGGAAGACATCGACGTCGGTTTGCGGCTGCGTTTTCGCGGGGTGAAGTCGCTTTTCAATCGGCGGGCGGTCGCCTTTCACTATAAACCGCGTCCGCGTCGACAAAACGTCGACGGGATGGTGCGGCAAGCGCGCGCGCAGGCGCGAACCGCGGTGCGCCTTGCAGAACTGCATCCGCACTGGCGGACGTACTTGGCGACCGGCGACACGACCGCGCAACGCCTTTTGCACAAATGGTTGCGTGGAATCAAAGCCGCGCGCGGTTTCGATTCGATGCTCGGCGACGGGCCGCCCGACCAGCCCCTAACCGGCCCGCAGCTCTGGGCGGCGCGCCGCCTTGCGGCCGACGCCTACTTCGACGAGCTCGAACGCGCCCGTGCGAATCGTCCTTAGCCGAACGGACCGGGTCGGAGATTTGATCCTCTCGACGCCGGCCATCGCCACGGTGCGAAAATCGTTTCCTTCGGCCCACATCACGATGATTTGCAGCCCCTACAATCGCGTCGTGATGGAGCGCAACGACGACGTCGACGCGCTCGTCACTTTGCCGCGCGAAATCCGGCCGTCCGCGTTCGGAAAAACGTACCGCGGAGCCGATCTGGCGATTGCGCTCGCGCCGCGCATCGGCGACTTTGAAATCGTGGGGGCCACGCGTGCGCGCGTGAGAGTGGGATATACCTATGTGACGCGAAAGGTCGCGCGATTGACGTCACGCTTATATTTCAACCGCTTCATGATTTCCGAAGCGGATCCCGAGCTTGCCGATCGCTTTCCGGACCGGCCCGTGCAGCATGAGGTCGAACAGCTGCTGGATCTGGTTGCGATCGGAGGAGCGCGCGAACGTGTTACGCGCCTACGTATCGACGTTACTGACGCCGACCGCGCGGTCGTCGCCGCAATGCCCTCGGGGCCCCTCGTGGTGCACATAGCAGACCGCTGGTTTCACGAAGGGAGCACGCTCGCGAGCACGATCGCGCTGATCCGCGAGTTGCGCAGGTTCGAGCTGCCGATCGTGCTTACGCACGGGCCGGAATCGGCCGCCGCGGTAGCGGAGATCGAGTCTTCGCAGGTTGCGGATGCGGTGGTCGGCGGCCTCTCGTTCCACCAATGGGCGGCCGCCTTCGAGCGAGCGCGCTGTATCGTCACCGTCGATACCGGTGCGACGCATGTCGCAAGCGCCATGCGCAGGCCCACGGTCGTCGTTTTCGAACACCGCTATTTCCGCCTCAGCTCGCAAGAATGGGCGCCCTACGGCGTACCGCACGCGTTGGTTCGCAAGCCGGCGGATACCAGCGAAGCGTCACTCGCGCAGTTGCGGGCCGGCATAATCGCAAACGTCGATCGCTTGTTGCATGCCTGAGATTTCCGTCGTCATTCCGACATATAACCGTTTGGACACGTTGAAATTCGTCGTGCCCGCGTTGCTCGATCAAGATCTGCCTTTAGAGCAGTACGAGATCGTCGTGGGCGATTCGAATTCGACGGACGGCACGCGCGAGTACCTGGCGCGCGTGGCCGAAGAGTTTCCAAACGTGCGACACGTTCCGGGAGCATACGGCGGGCGCGCAGCGGCGCGCAACGCCGGCATTCGAGCCGCGCAAGGCGACGTTATTCTCTTCAACGATTCCGACATCGTACCGGCCGACGATTTGTTATACCGCCATTTGGTGCGCCATCGCGCGCGGCGAAAAATCGCCGTCGTCGGCTGGGAAGTTCAAGTCAAGAGCTACGAGGACTACCTGAGCAAGCGCGCGCATCCGGAGTTGCGCGGCGCGTTGCACCCCTCCAGCCGAAAGAAGCTCAGTTGGCTCTACTTCTTGACCGGGAATGCATCGGTTCGTCGCGAGGATCTTTTGCGCGTGGGTTGCTTCGATGAGTCGTTCACCGGTTACGGTCACGAAGATCTGGAGCTCGGGTACCGGTTGCAGGCGGCCGGAATCGCGATCGTTTACGAACCGCTGGCCGTGAACTATCACGTGCAGGACGTTCCGCACGACGATCAAGTCGAGAAGATGAAGCTCGCCGGCCGGTCGACGGCGCGCTTCTATCGCAAGCATCCAAGCTTCGGCGTGATGGCGAATTTGGGAATGACCCCCGTGTCGTTGGGCTTGCATTCGGCGTTGACGCGGCTCCCCTGGATTCTTGGTTATTTCGACCGGCGAACGGCGAAGTCAAAGTTTGCGCGCGACCTTTTACAGCAGTACTACTACGTTTCGGGAATCAAAGCCGGACTGGGCGAACAGAAATGAAAGTGAATTGCGGCGCGTTACGACTCGCCGATGCGGGGTCACACGTCGAGCTCAACGGGTGGATGAATCGGCGCCGCGATCACGGCGGCTTGATCTTCGTGGACGTACGCGATCGCGACGGTGTCACGCAAATCGTGTTCGATCCGAAACATCCGTCGTTCGCGCTTGCCGAAACGTTGCGGCACGAAGACGTGCTGCGGGTTCGCGGCGCGGTGCGCCGGCGGCCGGCCGGCACTGAAAATGCGAAAATCGAAACGGGCGAGGTAGAGGTGGCGGCCGACGAGCTGGAAGTGCTCAGCCGCTCGCTCGTGCCGCCGTTCCAGGTGAACCTCGACGAAGACGTCGACGAGAATCTGCGCATGCAATACCGCTACTTGGACCTGCGGCGCCCCAGGATGCAGCGCAACCTCACGATTCGGCACAAGATCGTCAAGGCGATTCGCGATTTCTTCGATTCGCGCAATTTCTTGGAAATCGAGACGCCGCTGCTCGTGAAGTCGACGCCGGAAGGCGCGCGCGAGTATCTGGTGCCGAGCCGCATCCATCCGGGCTCGTTCTATGCGCTTCCCCAATCGCCGCAGATTCTCAAGCAAATCCTAATGATTGCGGGCTTCGGCCGCTACATGCAGATCGCACGCTGCATGCGCGACGAGGATCTGCGCGCCGACCGGCAGCCGGAGTTCACGCAGCTCGACGTCGAGATGTCGTTCGTCAGCCAAGACGACGTCCTCGAGATCATGGAATCCGCCATGATTTTCGTGTGGCAGCAAGCCCTTGGGATCCCGGCGCCGGGGCCCTTTCCCCGATACCGTCACGAAGAGGTGTTGGCGCGATACGGCACCGACAAACCGGATTTGCGTTTTGGGCTCGAGTTGGTCGACGTGAAAGAAACGTTCCGCGCAACGGAATTCAAAGTGTTTCGCGATCAAGCCGAAAGCCGCGGCGGCGCGGTGATTGCGGTGCGGTACCCGGGAGGCGCGACATTATCGCGCCGCGACTTCGACGGCCTCACGGAACTGGCAAAGCAACTCGGGGCAAAAGGGCTCGTGTGGATTGCGCTTGCGAGCGACGGTGTGAAGAGTCCCGTGTCGAAGTTTCTTTCGGACGCCGACGTCGCGGCCGTTGCGGGGGCGCTTGCCGCGCAAACCGGCGATGCGCTCTTGCTGTTCGCCGACGAGCGGGCGCGTGCGCTCGACGTTTCAGGGCGCATGCGCAACGAAATCGGCAGCCGCTGCAATCTGCGCGATCCCGGACGCTTCGCATTTGCGTGGGTGACGGACTTCCCGCTCTTCGAAGTCGATCCGGACACCGGCAAGCCGGCGCCCGCACACCATCCATTCACCGCGCCGAACGACGATCAGTGGGAGCTTTTGGAGTCCGATCCTCTGGCAATGCGCGCGCAGCATTACGATCTCGTGCTCAACGGATTCGAGTTGGGGAGCGGCTCGATCCGCATCCACAAGCCGGACTTTCAGCGGAAGATCTTCGCGATGCTCGGGATGTCGGATGAAGAAATCGAGGAGCGGTTCGGATTTTTCATCCGGGCTCTCGATTACGGCGCGCCGCCGCACGGCGGAATGGCGCTGGGAATCGATCGCATCGCGATGCTCGCGGCCGGCGAGGAGAATCTTCGGGAAGTGATCGCCTTTCCGAAGACGCAGGTTGCGCGCGATTTGATGATGGACGCGCCGACGCCCGTGCCCGAGCGCTTGCTGCGCGACCTTTCGCTGAAAAGCACGGCGCCGCCGCCAAAGGATTAGCGGGCGGACCGCTTTCGCAGTGCGGTGACGAGCATGTCGCCGAACGCGATCACAATAATCGTCATGGCCACCGGGAACACGACCTCTTTCGAAAAATGAAGCCAAGAATCGAGCGCGGCGAGAGTCGCGCCAAGCACGACAGCAACTTCCATTTTTGAAAGCCTGCCGCGATATGCGCTGATTGACCCGGCCACGAATGCCATGCCCGCTATCAGGGTCAGTGACTCCCGAGACGCCATGCCATAGCGGCCGATCGTAAAGATGTATGCGAACGCAACTGCGGCGAACACGGTCAGCCCGACGGCGAACGCCCTACCCGTCATCGCGAAGAAGATCTTTGGCTCGGGTGAAGATTGCGTCGAACATCTTGGCGGTCAATTTTCCGGTGTTGGTGTTTTGCCGGCTGGGGTGGTAGCTGCTCAAAAGGACGATCTCGCGCGCGCCCCGGCGCGCCGTCGCTTCGCCGCCGTGCGCGAAGGCCGGACGCAATGGGTCGAGCGCATATCCGCGTTCGCGCAGCATCCGCACGCACCCGTCGAACGCGATTGAGCCGAATGCAACGACGACGCGTAGCCGTTCGAGCGCATCGAATTCTTCGAGCAGATACGGGAAACAACGGCGTAGCTCGTCGGGCGTCGGTTTGTTGTGGGGCGGCGCGCACCGGACGACCGCGGTGATGAAGCAGTCATGCAACCGCAGGCCGTCGTCGCGATGCACCGCGGTGGCTTGATTTGAAAAACCGGCCCGATGGAGTGCGGGGTAGAGAAAGTCGCCCGACGCGTCGCCGGTAAACGGACGTCCGGTGCGATTCGAACCGTGCGCACCGGGCGCGAGGCCGACGAAGAGCACGCGCGCGTTCGGGTCGCCGAACGATGGAACCGGCTTGCCCCAATACGTCCAATCGCTGAACGCCCGCTTTTTTTCGACGGCGACCTGCGCGCAATACGCGCGCAGTTCCGGACAGCGGCGGCACCGCACCACGCGGCGCGAGATCGATTCCAGCGTCATGCGAGGCCTGGAAAGTTCAATTGCGAGAGGGCGGCGTACGTCACCACACCCACCGCGGTGGAAAGATTCAAGCTTCGCACCGCATCTGCACGCATCGGGATACGCAGCGTGCGTTCCGCATTCGCGCGAAGCGCCGCATCGGGAAGGCCGGCGGTCTCTTTTCCGAAGACGAGCATGTCGCCGCGCGCGAATCGTGCTTCCGTATACGGCCTCGTCGCGCGCGTCGAGAAAAACCAGCGGCGCGCGGCATGCGTTGCGGCAAGGAACTCATCGAACGACCCATGCACGACCAGCGCAACGCTTTCCCAATAATCCAAACCCGCCCGTTTGAGCTCGCGATCATCGATCCGAAAACCCAGCGGCTCGACGAGATGCAGCGCGCAACCGGTGGCCGCGCAGAGCCGCGCGACGTTCCCGGTGTTCGGCGGAATTTGTGGTTCCACGAGCACGACGTGCAGCGGCGTATCGATTCCCGCGCCCGATTCGACGACGCGCTGTTGCGGTTGGGCCGCGCTCACCGGTCGAGCAGTTCGCGTAGCGGGGCGTCGCAGCGCGCGACCACGTACGCAACGCCTTTGTTGCGCAACCAGACCGCTTCCAGCTCGCGGCGCGGGTAAACGACCGTCAATTCCTCGGCCGCCGGATCGTTGATCAGGCAGTCGCCGGTGGTCGTGAAACCGCGCAACACGACGAGATGGCCGTCCGACTGCTCGAGCGGCGCGCCCGTCAGCTCGCCCGCGCGCCAGCTGTACGACAGCACGAGCGGAATCCCGGCGTCGATAAAGTGCGCGGCATGCTCGAGATTGCGCAAGTACGCCACCACCCCACGCAAGCCCAGCGCGCCGCTGAAGGCCACGTTGAACGACCAATTTCCCGTGCCGTTGTAGGCGTAGTCGCTCACCGCTCGCGCGGTGGTTGCAACGTCGTGATCGTGTCCGTAGTAGGCGTTTACCATGGAAAGCGCGGTGGGACTGCACCACGTGCGCGGACCTTCGGGCACGAATTGCGTGCGCGCCGGCACCTGGACCGAACGCAAGCGGCCGTCGTATTGTCCCGAAGGCCGGTTTTGGACGGGTGTGGCGAGCGCGACGAGATCGAATCTGACGCCCTCGGCTGCGATTTCGAGGCCGTCGAAAGGCGTCAGGCTGGTGAGCACGTCGGTTTCGACGACGATGTCGGACGACTTCGCGCTGTACGAGTGACGACCGGTTCGCGACCAGTGCGCGTGCGGAAGCCATTCGCTATCGGGCCGGTGCGCGCGTAAGACGCGAACGCGCAGCTCGCCCTCGGGAGCCGTCGTGTTCCAACTGACCACCGCTTCACGGGCCGGATCGCAATAGAGCGTCGCGGTCTCGGACGCCCCCTCGACGAGCGTTATCGGCATAACCGCCGCCTTAGATGTCCCACTCCCAAGAGTTCCAATTGTTGGCGATGTACGGTGCGGGCTTATAGTTCCTTACGTCGCTGTTCCACGCGCTCGTTTGATTTTCCCAAAAGAAGAATACCGCAGGTACGAGAGCGTGAAGCCGCTCTTCTTCGCGCTGGTAGAGCGCGCGTCGCTTGGCTCGATCGAAGGTTTGCTTGGCTTCGCGTGACAGACGCGTCACCTCGGGATCGTCGAGAAAACTCGTGTTCGCGCCTTTGGGCGGAATGAAGCGCGCGCTCCAATTTCCTTCGTTATCGGGATCCGCGCCGTTCGTGTCGGTCGACCATTCCAGATCGTATTGCCCCGTGTAGAGCGGACCGCTCTGCGCAAAGAGCAGGCTCACCGGATAGTTTTTGATCTCGATGTCGATTCCGAGCGGTTTGAGGTCCTGCTGAATCTGCACTTCGGCTTTGTTGTTGGCTTGAATCGCCGTGCCGGTAGAAATGCTCAACCGGAGCACTTGGTCGCCTTTGTGCAAAACGTCGTCCGAACCCATCGTCCACCCGGCCTGCGCGAGCAAACGCTTCGCGGCGGCAACGTCGTGCTTGTAGAGGGGCACGTTCGGCGCCGCCCACGATTCCGGAAAGATATCGGAATGTGCCAAAATATTGATGCCGCGATAATCCGTGTCGTTGATCCGCTTCCAATCGACGCCCTGCGCGATCGCCAAGCGCACCGGCAACTCGCGCAGGCCGGGGCGGCGCATGTTGATGCCGAGATGCTTCCAGTTTGCGACGAGGCTCGTCCGGTACGCAATTCCCGGTAAGGCCTTCATCCGATCGATCTGGGTGTCGTCGACGCCCGGATAGACGTCGATCTCGTGCGATTGCAACTGCGCGAACAGCGTTTCGGTATTCGGGATGACCTTCAGCGTGAGGTGCGTGAGCTTCGGTTTTCCGCGCCAATACCGCGAATTCGGAACGAATTCGAGCGATGAACCGTGGTTCCAGCGTTCGAGCAGATACGGACCACTGGAAAGAGGCGCGTCGTTGAAGGGCGCCCGGTTCAAGTCCGGCAGTTTTCCAAGCACGTGTTCGGGCAGCGGCGGATAGGCCGAACCGCCAACGGCGAGCAACCCCAAAAAGTCCGCGTCCGGTTCTTTCAATTTCACGATAAACGTGTATCGGTCGACCAAACGCACCGAAGCGATGTTATCCCATCCGAAGAGCAGCTTGGTGTTGTTGCGGGCGTTCATCACGGCGCGATACGTGAACATCCAGTCGCGCGCGTCGAGCGGCGCGCCGTCGGACCATACGACGCCCCTGCGCATGTGCACGACGATCGTGCACCCGTCCGCGCTGATGCCGTGGTTGGCGTAGGTCGGCAATTCCGTCGCGAGCTCCGGATAGAATTCGCCGCGGTCGTCGTAGCGGAACAACGGCGCGAGAATGAGTTGATCGACCTCGTCGGTTTCGGCGGTGTGTGCAAACATCGGATTCAGATTGTCCGGCTCGTCGGGAATCCCGATTCGCAGCTCGTGTGGGATCGTCCACGAATTTCGCCCGCCTGTTGCGGTACTCTGAACGCGCGTGCAGGCCGCGAGGAGAAGCACGGCGACGAACGCGCCCGCAAGCCCTCGCATCATGCCGTCACGCGTTCGCCCAACACCCTGCCTTTGAGGATACCCGGCGCGACCGCATCGTAGAGGGCGCTCGGTCCAAAGCGCACGACGTCGTCGACGGGAAGGCCGGTTTCGCGGCGCGCAGCGTCGATCGCGGCGTGCGCGGCACTTTCGGAGAGAGCGCGAGTGTTGAGCGCGATTCCCAAGACGCGGGCCGGTTTGACGGTTGCGCACAACGCTTCGTACGTGCGGATCAGGGCGCGGTACGAGAGCCGCGGTACCGAATAGCTCTCGATGCGGTCGCGCGTCGGATCGACGACCAGAATCAGGGCGTCGGGCGCGCATCCGAACAGCAGCGACAGCGTCACGGGTGCGTACGCAGGATGATTGATGCCGCCTTGGCCTTCCACCAAAATGAGATCGCCGCGCTTTTCCGCTTCGAGCACGAGCTGTTCCGCCGCGCCCGGGGCGAAGTCGGAGATGACGCGATCGACCGCGATGCCCCAGCCCGCGATCATGATGCCGGTTTGGCCGGTTGGTACGAACGCCGGACGACGTCCGCGTTCGCGCGCCGCTCGTGAAAGCTCGAGCATCACCGTCATCTTTCCAACCGCGCAATCGCTTCCGACCGCGAGCACGATCGGCGGTTGCACGTCGTATGCGGCGCCCGAAAAGAGCGGCACCTCGGGCGGAACGCGCACGTCCCATAGGCGCACGCCGTGCGTGCGCGCGGCGTCGACGAATTCCGCGTCGTCGTTCAGCAGGTCGTGCAGGCCGCTCACGATCTCGAGCTTCGCAGCGATCGCGGCCAAGATCTCGCCGCGCCACGCGGCCGGCAACGCCCCACCCTTTGGCGCGGTCCCGATGAGGAGCGCCGTCGGCGAGTAGCGCAAGCCTTGCGCCACGCTCGACACGAACGGCGCGTCGGAGAGCAAGTGCGGCATCACGTCACGCACGCGCTTTCCCGCAAAATCGGGTTCGATCACCGCAACCGTTTCGTCTTCGGCATACCGGATGACGCCGTGGGCGGTCTTCGCATTCTCCAAGAATTGGTGCGGCGCGAGGATGAGGTACTTACGCAACAGGCGCGACCTCGTGAACCCCGAGGCCCGGCGTATCGGGCAGTCGCAACTTTCCGTTCTCGTACGTGACTCCGGTGAATGGATCGTGCGCCGTAAGGAACGGGCCGTCGATGTCGGCCCAGTCGACCAGCGGCGTCAGGTGCGCGGCCGCGGTCGTGAGCACGCCGCTTTCCACCATGCAGCCCAGCATGATCTTCATGCCGAGTGCGCGCGCGGTGTGAATCATCTCGAGCGCTCCGCGGATGCCCCCGCATTTCACGAGTTTAACGTTGACGCCGTCAACGCAACCGAAGAGGCGCGGCAAGTCGGAAGCGACGCACGAATCTTCGTCGGTGACGATCGGAATGCGCGAGCGTTCGCGTACGTAGCGAAGCTGCTCAGGATGCCCGGCAGCAATCGGCTGCTCGCAGAATTCGATATCGAACCGCGCGAGCTCGCCGAGGATCCGGACGGCCTCTTCGGCGGACCAACCTTCGTTGGCATCGAGGCGTATGGCACCGGGGTATTTGGAGCGAATCGTTTCGATGGTTTCGATTTGTTCCGCATGCGTCCCCAAACCGAGCTTTACTTTGAGTATCGGATGGTCGCCCACTTCGGCAACTTTTTGCAACGTCGTCGGAATGTCGGAAATGCCGATGGTGAACGACGTCGTAAGCGAGCGCGCCGGATCGAGACCCAACAAGCGATACAGCGGCCGGCCGAGATCTTTTCCGATCAGATCGTGCAGCGCCACATCGAGCCCGCACCGCGCCGCCGGCGGAATCTCGTGCAAGAGTTCTTCCAGACGATAAGGATCGTCGCCGGCGGGGGGATGTTGCGCGTACCACGAGCGCACCGTTTCCAGCGATTCGTTGTAGCGTTCGATGGGCGCCGTCTCGCCGAGCCCTTCGAGGTCTCCGGAGCGAACGCGAAAAATCGCGGTTTCGGTGGTGAGTTCGCGTTCGCCACGCGCGATTTTGAACGGATGCACGAGCGGCAGCGAGAGCGGTTCGATCGAAAGCTTGAGCGCCATGAGGGCGTTTCCCTCAGGGTGCGGGCGTTTACCTGTGCGAGCTGATATTCGTGACGAAATCGACGCGATAGCACGTCCCGCGGTGATCGCGTCGCGTGCCTTCGCCGAGCGTGTGCGCAGCGTGCGTTTCGCTACCGAGGATGACGCGCCGCTCTTCCAGATTATCGAACGCCGCATCGTGCCGTTCCTCACCGGTGCGTCGAATCGCCGCAGAGACGGTTGCATGGTCGGCTTCGTGGGCGAGCCCCAGCGCAGGCGACTGCCGGCCGTTCGACGTCGTGCGAAGCGCGCTGTGCGGATCCCACCAAATCGTGTGCGTCGATGGATCGTAGCAGTCATCGTTTCGCGAATCGATCCGCAAGTGCAGGCGCGTGCGCTGGTGTTCCAACCGGGTGAAGATGCGGCGCTCGACGCGGTCCCGGCAGAGGTACGCCTTGGCCGCTTCGTAGGCCGGTTCTCCGCGGTCGGAGACGTCGAGCGCGCCGTGGCGTACGTTCATGAGGGGTGCGACGAACATCGCTGCTCCGATCACGACGAGGCGCGCCACCGGAAAGGGTTGACGGCCCGTGGTATTTTGGGAGCATCGACTGCGCATGGCGCGCAACGTGCCCCAGGTGCTGGACCAACGAAGACACCTAGGGAGCATCAGCTCCGGATACGACACAGAGGTCGGGCGCTCGTCGCCTACCGACGTGGCGCCCGGGCCGCACCCACCTGCGAGAACGCAGGTTCAATACCTGGCACGGACAGACGCGTGCGCGGTCGATCC
>JAFAIW010000029.1 GCA_019236495.1 Vulcanimicrobiota bacterium
TGTGAATGGCGTATTTCTGCTCTTCGATACGCGATCCGGGGTTTTCGATGATCTCGCCCCCGACATCGGTAACGTCTCCCGTGACCGTTCCCTCAATCGTCGCATTGCCGTAGAGCACGGTGATACTGCCGTCGACCACCTGATCCGGCTCCACGACCACGTCGCCGAAGTAGGTGCCTCCCTGATCGATCGCGCGTTCCGCGGCCGACGCGGGAACGGTCGCGGCCATCGCGATCAGAAGAAAAGCAAAGAGCGCGATACGGATCTTCATAGGACCTCCGACGATTCGGACAGACGCGCCACGAGACGCGGGCGCACGACGTAATAAATGAAGAAGAGGGCGATGACGGCCGCAAAGTCGACGCCGAGCACCGCCAAGGCGAAAAGCGTGAGTTGACCGCCGCCGGGCGCAAACGCATGAAGCGTCGATGCGGTCGCGCCGTTGATGGTCGCGCCGGCGTTCCACAAAAGTGTGCCGAGCGCGGCGAGCCATGCGCGCACGATGGCTCCGCCGAGCGCGTACGCGAGCGCAAAAATGCCCCACGTGAGCACGACGTAGACGCCGAGAGCGCGTAGCGCCGGAAATTTCGAGCGATGCGGGCGCGGCAGACTGCGAACTTCGGCCATTACGGCGAAGGTGAAATTCGGCACCGGCGACGGGACGCGAACGGTTTGCAGCAGCCCGTCGACGACTTTGAGCTCGTCGAGCAGCGCCGAGCAAGCTGCACAAGCGCGCAGGTGCGCGGTCACCTCGAGCATCGCGCGCGCCGGAAGCGTCCCTTCGACGTAGCGGTCGAGAAGCGGGCTACAGGACGAGCAGCGCATGCGGCCTCCGAGCGGTATGAGGGGCCGCGTCCGCCGCGGCGCGAGCCTCGCGGTCGCGCATTTTTTGCGCGAGGGCGATCTTGCCGCGATGGATGAGCGTCTTGACGTTACCGAGCGACAATCCCATCGTGCTGGCGATCGATTGGTACTCCATGTTGTTGAAATACCGCAGAGCTAGCACGTTGCGCGTCCGTTCCGGTAGCTCGGCCATGGCGAAGCGCAACTCGCGCTCGGCTTCCTCGCGCAAAACGCCGCCCTCGGGGTCGGCTTCCGAAGAACGATCCGGAAGGGCATTTTCGAGCGAGCGGTCTTCGCCGAGGTCTTGGGTGGGTGGGCGGCGCAGCGATTTCGCAAGGTACGTGCGGACGACGTTGCGTGCGATGTGGTAGAGCCACGTCGAAAATTTTCCGAGGCTGGGATTGAACGTCCCCAAATGCGCGTACGCCCGCAGGAACGTCTCTTGCGAGAGGTCGGCAACGTCCGACGAGCCGCGTACGCTGGAACTGATGAAACTTGAAATGCCACGCTTGTACCGGTCGACCAGGACGGAGAACACCTCGCGCTCCCCGTCTAGCACGAGGCGCACGAGCGCCTCGTCGCTCTGCTGCCCGATCGTCATCCTCCCTCGATTCGATCTGCTGCGTCGTGGTACCGCGCCCGTCGCCAAAGGTTACGGTTCCAGGGAGCGGGGGGCTTTTGCCGATAGATTAGGGCGTATGCGGTGGTTGGTTACCGGCGGCTTGGGCTTCATCGGTAGCAATTTCGTTCGGTTGGTATTGCGAGAGCTGCCCGATGTTTGCGTGGTCAATCTGGATGCGATGACCTACGCGGGGAACCCCGCCAATCTGCGAGATCTCGAGAGCGATCCGCGGTATGCCTTCGTCCGCGGGGACATCGCCGACGCGGACGCCGTCCGGGAAGCGATCGGGAGCGGCGTCGATGCGATCGTCAACTTTGCGGCCGAGACGCACGTGGACCGGTCGATCCTCGATCCCGAAGCGTTCTTGCGCACCGACATCCTCGGGACGCACGTCCTGCTGGAAGCCGTCCGCGAACGCGGCATCCCGCGCTTTCTCCAAGTCTCCACCGACGAAGTGTACGGCGACGTCGCGGTGGGGGCATCGCGTGAAGATGCACCTCTGCGACCGCGCAGCCCATATTCCGCGAGCAAAGCCGGCGGCGACATGCAGACTTTGGCGTACTTCGCGACGTACCGTGCACCGGTACTGGTAACGCGCGGTTCGAACACGTACGGACCGTACCAATATCCGGAGAAATTGATTCCGCTTTTCGTAACGAATTTGATTGACGACGAACCCGTGCCCGTGTACGGCGACGGCCTTCAGGTGCGCGACTGGATTCACGTCGAGGATCACGTGCGCGGGATCTTGCACGTCTTGCAGCGCGGGGCGATCGGAGAAGTCTATAATCTCGGCGGCGGCAACCCGCGGACAAACCTGGAGATCACCGAAGTGCTCGTCGAGGGATGCGGCCGCTCGATGGCGACGCACGTTCGCCACGTCACCGATCGGGCCGGGCACGACCGGCGTTACGCGATCGACACCGCGAAGGCACGCGCCCTCGGCTGGTCGCCGCGCATTGCGTTCGCCGACGGCCTGCGCGCCACCATCGCTTGGTATCGTCACCACGAATCCTGGTGGCGCCCGCTGAAGTCCGGAGACTTTCTCGAATATTACAAGCGCCAGTACGGAAGCCGCACGGAGATAGCGAGATAACAATGTGCATCGAGGGCGCGAAGCGCACTATGCTCGGAAAAAGCGGTGCCGGCGATAATGTTTCAGCGCCCCCACGGGCCCTTCGAGGCTCGCGATCGCTCGCACCTCAGGGTGACACGAAGCGCTGTCATCCTGAGGAGCGCGCGAAGCGCGCGTCTCGAAGGATGGGCCGGAGCGCCTTTTCAAAATGAAAGGCGTTATTTTAGCGGGCGGGCTGGGCTCGCGACTTCGTCCGCTTACGAAAGTCACCAACAAGCATTTGCTTCCGGTGTACGACCGGCCGATGATTTTCTATCCGATCGAGACGCTTTGCAAGGCCGGAATTCAAGACATCATGATCGTGACCGGCGGAAATTCGGCAGGCGATTTCTTGCGGTTGCTGGGCAATGGACGCGAATTCGGGCTCAAAGACATTTACTACACCTATCAAGAAGGTGAAGGCGGAATCGCCGACGCTCTCAAGCTGTGCGAGCATTTTGCGGAGGGGCAGCGGATCGTCGTGATCCTCGGCGACAACATCCTGCAAGACGACATCACGCCCTACGTCAGACGTTTTCTCGATCAGGATTCCGGGGCGCGCATCCTCTTGAAGGAAGTGCCCGATCCCGAACGTTTCGGCGTGCCCGAATTGGACGGCGAACGCATCGTACGCATCGAGGAGAAGCCGGCACGCCCCAAGAGTTCGTACGCGGTCACGGGGATTTACATGTACGACCGGCGCGTCTTCGATTTTTGCCGCCGGTTGAAACCCTCCGAACGCAACGAGCTGGAGATTACCGACGTGAACAACGCCTACATCAAAGAAGGCGACTTGTTCTACGATGTCTTGGCGGGCTGGTGGACGGATGCGGGGCAGTTCGAGTCGCTTCACCTCGCTTCGAACTTGGTCGCTGAAGAGCGCCGCAAAAAACCCGTCTCGGCCTAACGTGCGGTTCTCCCGGGTGCTGGTGATCGGCGCAACCGGCCAACTCGGCAGCGCCATCCTCGAGGCATTTCGCGGCGCGCAAACCGTCGGACTCGGACATGCTGAGATCGAGATCGAGGACCCCAAGTCCGTCGCCGCGGCGTTGGACGAACATCGCCCCGACCTGGTGATCAGCACGGCCGCCTTCCACAACGTTCCGCGCTGCGAGCGCGAGCCTGTCCGCGCGCTTGAAGTCAATGCGATTGCGGTCGACGGGCTCGCGCGGGCCTGCGAAACCCGCGAGGCCGCCTTTGCGACGTTCAGTAGCGACTACGTCTTCGACGGGGAGAAGGGTGCGCCGTACGACGAGACCGATGCGCCGCATCCCTTGAGTGCGTACGGTCTTTCCAAACTCGCGGGCGAGCTCTTGACTCGCGCGGCCTCCCCGCGTCATTTCATTTTTCGGACCAGCGGGCTCTTCGGTTCGCGTCCGAGCAGCGTCAAGGGGTACACGTTCATCGATCGCATTTTGGACCAAGCGCGCCGCGGCGAACAGGTGCGGGTGGTGACCGACATGACGTTCTCTCCGTCGTATGCGCCGCACGTCGCCGCGACGGTTGCCGCGGTCACCGGACGCGCGCCGTTCGGAACCTATCACGTCACGAATGCGGGCGCGTGCACTTGGTACGAATTTGCGGAGGAAGCGCTCCGGCAAGCAAAGTTGGTACATCCGATCGAGCCGACCACGAGCGCGGAATGGAACGACGGGGTTCGCCGTCCGCGCTACTCTGCGCTCGCGCATGGCGCGCTCGTTCGCGCCGGCCTTCCGGACGTTCCGCCATGGCAGGAGGGCATTGCCGCCTACCTGCGCGCCGCCGTGTCATCCTGAGAGCTTGCCCTGAGCTTGTCGAATGGGTGCGCGCGCAGCGCGCCTCGAAGGACGGGCCATGCATCTCGAGATCGACCCGCGCACGGTCGAGCGCTGCCGCGCGCTCGCCGCGGATATCGTCTCCCCCGTGAGCCGCTTCATTGCAGCACACTCGACCCTTTCCGTCGAGCGCGCGGTGGTGCGCCTGCTCGGGATCGACGGGGTGGACGCGCAGGAGGTCCCGCTGCCCAACGTGATCGTCGACGGTTTGACGCCGGGCCAGCGCGCGCGCGGCGCCGCTTTAGCGGTGGGCGCGGCGCTCGCCGAAACGGGACTCGAACCGCAGGCCTTGGCGGAGCGCGTGGGCCGGGGCGATGTGAACGTGGCGTCGTTCGACAATACCCCCGAAGTCGCGGCGCGCGCCGCCGTGCGCCCGCACGTCGAGCGCATGCTCGCACACATTCGGGGCGTCCGCGAAACGCGCAGCGAGATGCTCGCACGACTGCCGCAAACCCCACCGCCGCTGTTGTACGTCATTGTTGCGAGCGGAAACATCTACGAGGACCGAACCGCCGCGGTGGCCGCTTCCGAAAGCGGGGCGCAAGTCATCGCCGTCATTCGTTCGACCGGGCAATCGTTGCTCGACTTCGTTCCATTCGGCCCGACGACCGAAGGTTTCGGCGGCACGTATGCCACGCAGGCGAATTTCAAAATCATGCGCGAGGCCCTCGACGAGGTGAGCCGGCGCCTGGGACGTTACGTGATGCTCACCAACTACGCGAGCGGTCTTTGCATGCCTGAGATTGCCACGATGGCCGCAATCGAACGCCTCGACATGTTGTTGAACGACTCGATGTACGGCATACTGTTCCGCGACATCAACATGAAGCGTACGTTCATCGATCAGCATTTTAGTCGGATGTTGAATTCATATTCCGGCATCATCATCAATACGGGCGAAGACAACTATCTCACGACAGCCGACGCAGTCGAGCAGGCTCCGGCGGTGCTCGCCTCGCAATTCATCAACGAAGAGTTCGCGCATCGCGCCGGATTGCCGGACGAGCAAATCGGTCTCGGCGACGCGTTCGAGATCGATCCAGGCTTGGAAGACGGTTTCCTCTACCAGCTCGCGCAAGCGCAGCTCGCGCGCCAACTCTTCCCGCACGCCCCACTCAAGTACATGCCGCCGACGAAGCACATGACCGGCGACATTTTCAAAGGGCATTTGATCGATGCGCTTTTCAACCTGACGTCGGTCGCCACAAAGCAGACGATTCACCTGTGCGGAATGCTCACGGAAGCGATTCATACGCCCTTCTTGGGCGATCGAGCCCTCTCGCTCGAAAATGCGCGCTACATCATGTCGACGGCGCGCCATTTCGGGGATGAAATCGAGATCAAACGGGGTGGCATCATCGATACGCGCGCCAAATCCGTGCTGGCGGAAGCGGAGCGGCTGCTTCGCGGCGTCGCTGAGCGCGGCTTGATGCACGCGATCGAAGATGGCATTTTTGCAGACGTGAAACGCCCGCCCGACGGGGGACGAGGTTTCGAAGGCGTTTTCGAGCGCGCCGCGGGGTATTGGAATCCGTTCGAGGAGGCGCTCTCGCCCGAGGTGGCCGCGTGAGCGCCCCGCTTTCGACGCTCATCAAGCCCTACGGCGACACGATAAATGACGGCGCGGTGCAACTTTCGTTCACGTTGCCGATTGCCTGGAGCGAAGCCGCGGACGAAGCGGCGCGACAACTCGTGACCAAAATGGGGTTCACCGATGTTTCGGTCGTGGAAGGGCGGCCGATCGCTCGGACATTTTCGTTCTTCGTGGTGTACGCGCGCACGCCGCAAGCGGTAGATTTCTCCACGATCACTGCACCGTCGGCAAAATCCCACGCGATGGAGATGGACGAGATCGACGCGCTCGTCCGGGAGGCGGTAAAGCGCAAGATTCGCGTGGCGGGAGCGTGCATCGGGACGGACGCGCATACGGTCGGTATCGATGCCATCTTGAACATGAAAGGCTACAAGGGCGACTATGGGCTGGAACGATACCACGAGTTCGTGACCTACAACTTGGGCAGCCAAGTTTCTCCCGAAGAGCTCGTGCGCTTTGCGGTGGAAAAGGAGATCGACGCGATTCTCGCTTCGCAAGTCGTCACGCAGAAGGGGAGCGACGTCGCGAATTTCACCGCGCTCGCCGAGATGCTGGAGGCCGAGGGCGTGCGCGACCGGCTATTGCTGATCTGCGGCGGACCGCGGGTGACGAATCTGATGGCGACCGAGCTGGGATACGACGCCGGCTTCGGACGCGGTACCCTGCCGAGCGAGGTGGCCGCCTTCATCGCGACCCGGATGGCCGAACGCCGGGCGGTGAACGGACGCGCCGCGTCGTAACTCCCGACCATGCCGCTTCCAGAACTCTTAGCCTGGTTCACCGGCAAGGACGTCAATCGTCGCAAGTATCCGCGCAAGCGTAAACCGTACCGGGCAACCTTCTCGGTCGACGGACAAACGCAAAAGCCCGCGATCGGGCTGGATATCAGTGGCGGCGGTTTGTGCGTCCTGACGCAGGAGCCGGTCGGGAAAGACGAATTCGAGTGCGCGCGACGGTAGAAAATCGCGTCGTTCGCGTGCGCGCAAAATCCGTTTGGCAAGACACCGTGACGCACCAGGGAAAATCGGTGTGGCGCTACGGCATGCGCTTTACGGGAATTTCCGCGGATGACTGGGACGCGGTGATTCGGTTCACCACCGACAAGCCGGTGGCCGACGAGAACAAAGCGCAAGAAGAACTCGTCACGGTGCGCATGACGCCGGACGACGCGAATCGCCTCTTGCCGCAGCTCCTCCAGAACCGTCTGCTCGCGATGCTCGTCGAGCGCCGCCGTTTGGCGCCCTTGCAAGACCGCATCACGCCGCTGGTGCAATACTTTTATTCCGGCATCGTGCGACACGGCGACAAACTGATGCATCGTTTGACGATCCAGTCGAAAGTCGTAGGTAATGAGGGCGACGAGATGTACGAGACCCGCTTCGTCTTCGACGACAAAGGGGAAAACGTCACAATTCTGAACTAGCGGGTCGAAACATGAAAACAGCGCTCATCACCGGTATTACGGGGCAAGACGGCTCATATCTCGCGGAGTTTCTTTTGTCCGAGGGATACCGCGTCGTTGGCATGACGCGCCGCACGAGTACCGACGTTCACGAACGCATTCAACACATCTTCGACGACATCGAATTCGTTTCGGGTGATTTGCTCGATCAAACGTCGATGACGAGCTTGATCGCACAAGTACGGCCCGACGAAGTCTACAACTTGGCCGCGCAGTCGTTCGTTCCAACGTCGTGGTCGCAGCCCGTTCTCACCGGTGAATTCACCGCCTTGGGCGTGACGCGCATTCTGGAAGCCATTCGGTCGGTCGATCGTAACATCCGATTCTATCAAGCGTCTTCGTCGGAGATGTTCGGCAAGGTTCAACAAGTTCCGCAAAACGAGCAGACGTCGTTTTATCCGCGCAGTCCGTACGGCGTCGCGAAAGTGTACGGACATTGGTTGACGGTGAACTACCGCGAATCGTACGACATGTTTGCGGTGAGCGGGATACTGTTCAACCACGAGTCGCCGAGGCGTGGAAAAGAATTCGTAACGCGCAAAATCAGCGACGGCGTGGCACGCATCAAGCTGGGCATCTCCGACGAACTTCGTTTGGGAAATCTCGA
>JAFAIW010000048.1 GCA_019236495.1 Vulcanimicrobiota bacterium
CGCGGCCCAAATGACCGCGGCAAGGACGGCGGCGACAAGACCGGCGACGACTCCAAAGAGAAGATTCCCGTTGCTAGACGGCTGCATTTGATTCATGCGGTCGCGTTCAGTCAGCGGCCCCGGCCGTCCTTCGATCGTCGTGAAAGAAAAAAGCCCGCGTGAGCGGGCTTGAGAATGGTTGCGGGGCCAGGATTTGAACCTGGGACCTTCGGGTTATGAGCCCGACGAGCTACCGGACTGCTCCACCCCGCGGCGCGAACCTAATGTATACGCGATGACGACGAGCGAATTCCTGCGCAGCCTTCCGAAGGCGCAACTCCACTGCCACCTCGAGGGTAGCGTGCGCGCGGCGACCTTCGTCGAACTGGCGGGGCGCTACGGAGTTTCGACCGTCTATCGGCCCGATGGGTTGCAAGAAGCGGCCGGCTCGCCTGCCGGCCGTGCGGACGACGTCTACGCCTTTCGCGATTTCGCGGAGTTCTTGTACACCTTTGCGGCGGTCTGCCGCTCGCTGAAAGCACCCGCCGACTACGCACGCGTGCTGCGCGAATATGCGCACGACGCGCGCGAGCAGGGCGTCATACGTGCGGAGCTGTTCGTCTCGCCGTCGGTCTGGACGTTCTTTCACCGCGAGCTCGATCCGCTGGACGTCTTCGAAGCGCTCGCGGTTGAGGCGCGCAACATCGCAAACGACGGAGGCCCGCAGATCGCCTGGCTTTGCGACGTCACGCGCAACTTCGGGGCGGAACGCGCGATGGAGACCGCGCGCGTCGCAGTGCGTGCAAAAGAGTTCGGCGTCATCGGCGTTGGCCTGGGGGGAGACGAAGCGAACTTTCCCGCGCCGCTCTTCGCCGACGTTTTCGCATATGCGCGCGCCAACGGGTTGCACGCGGTCGCGCACGCGGGCGAAGCCGCCGGACCGCAAAGCGTGCGCGATGCAATCGAAACGTTGGGCGCGGAGCGCATCGGGCACGGCATTCGCGCCGCGGGGGATCCGGAAACGCTCGCACTTCTCGTCGAACGCGAAGTTCCGCTCGAAATCTGCCCGACCTCGAATCTGCGTACCGGTGCCGTCGACTCGCTCGACGCGCACCCGCTGGCGGAGTTGGCACGAAGCGGCGTAACCGTCGTTCTGGATACCGACGACCCGGCGATTTTCCGCACCGATCTCGGCGCTGAGTACGCGATCGCGCAGCGGCTCGCCGGGACCGACGCAGCCGTGCGCTTCGCGCGCACGTCGCTCGAAAGTAGCTTTGCGTCGGCTGAAACGAAACGTGCGTTCCTCGCCGCCTTCGACCGCGTCAACGCGGAACTCGGCCCCTCGCGTCGAAGCTGAACGCGTATGCCGCACACGCACTTTGCGGAATCCATCGAGGAATATCTCGAAGCCGTCTATCGCTTGGAGCGCGAAGGTCCGGGAGTCAGCACGTCGGCCCTGGCCAGCGAGCTCGGCATCTCGGCGGCGTCCGTGAGCGGGATGCTCAAAAAGCTCGCGACCGACGGGTACTTGGAGCATCGCGCGCGCGGTGATGCGAAGCTCACCCGCAAAGGGCTCGAGATTGCGGTGCGCGTGGTGCGGCGCCATCGGTTGGCGGAACGCTTGCTCACCGACGTGCTCGGCATGGCGTGGGATGAAGTGCAGGGCGAAGCGTGCATGCTCGAACATGCAATTTCGCAACGCGTCGAAGACCGGCTCGTGCACATTCTGGGCGATCCGCAAACGTGTCCACACGGAAAGCCGATTCCGCCCAGCGATTTGAGCGATCCGGTTGAAATCGGCATGCCGCTCGCGCAAGTCGAAAGCGGCGAGCGCGCGGTCGTGCACGGCGTCAAAGAAGAAGTGCCGGAGATTCTCCGCTACCTCGGCGAGATCGGAATGCGTCCGGGCGCACCGGTCCTCATCGGGGCGAAGGCCCCGCTGGGCGGCCCCATTACCGTCGACGTCGACGGAAAGCAACACGCGATCTCGCTCGAGCTCGCGCGAATGGTCATGGTGACGCCCGCATCTTGACACGCACGCCGGTGCTGACGCGGCTACTCGTTGCGTTGAACATCATCGCTTTCATCTGGGAATCGCTCACCGGCGCGTTCGGACAGACGACGGGCTACCATACGTCGCACGGCGACGTGATCGTCTACGACCCGCTGGTCGCTCACGGCGCCATCTACGGCCCGAATGTCTTCGGTCTGCATCAATATTGGCGCGTGATCACCGGCTCGTTCTTGCATGCCAACTTTCTGCACATTCTGTTCAACATGATCGCCCTGTGGCAAGTCGGCACGATCGTCGAGATCATCGCCGGAACGGGACGCATGGGGTTCATTTATTTCGTCTCGATGGTCGCCGCGGGCTTTTCGGCGGCGTGGTTCAACTACGCCGAACCGGTGGTGGGAGCGAGCGGTGCAATCTTCGGATTGTTCGGCGCCCTGGTCGCGATCGGCATGCGGCTGGGACCGCGCGGACGCGGTTTGATCGGTCAAACGCTCCCGATCATTGCCATCAACTTGGTGATTACGTTCACGCTGCCGTACATTGCCGCGTCGGCGCACGTCGGCGGATTGGTGGCGGGATTCATCGCCGGACTGCTCGTTTACCAACCGCCGCGTCCGGTGCGCGCGCGCGTTGTCGACCCGAGCACCGGCGTCGAGTACGAGTCGACGGTCGAGCCGTGAGCGCAATCGACGAGGTTTTC